>DDKR01000119.1 GCA_002340085.1 Candidatus Omnitrophica bacterium UBA2593 | reverse complement strand
GGTTTAAGAAGAAATTTCAGGAATCAATCTATGAGTACTATATCGGAAAAAACAAGACAGGAGGTATTGATATAGAAGACAAAGAGATAAAAGAAAAGATCTATTCACTCTACACTGAAGCTTTCAAGAAAGGTCTCTACAACTACATCAAGACAGAAAAAGAACCAGCTACCAGAAAAAAGATAAAACGACAGTATTTTGGCGGAGGAGCAGATTATAGAGGGATTTCACATATTCCACGTATAGTGGATGTAAGGGGATTTCTACCGGAATTAAATCCTGCTACAATCGCAAGCAGTCCATTTCAAGGGATGGGGATCAAGTTATCAACAATTAGGACAGAAAGACCCCATGGGGTCAGAGAAGCTGCTTCACCGATTCAGGTAAGGACAATAGAACAACTACCGAGAAATATTGACACAGCAATGATATCAGTGGATTGGAATGTTCCTGTAGATAATGAAGGTAAGATAGATGATGAAAAGATAAGAGAGAGCATTCCTACTTTTGAAAAGATACTTAATGAACTGCCTGACGTAAGATATTGTTATGCAATGACCCATTGGGGTCGTCCGGATGGTAAATATGTAGAGGAACTTTCTTTAAAACCAGTGGTAGGGATATTCCAAAAAATACTTTTTGAAAAATTATCCCAAGATGTAAAAGATGAAGTGAAAATAATCTTTCTTCCTTATGAATTGGAAAAAGCAGAGAAGGAAAGAGATAAAGCTAAAAAGAAATTTCGAGGGAAGAGACTTATTTTTGTTCTGGACAATATAAGATTCCATCCTGAAGAGGAATCTCCAGACAAAGATGTAAGAGAAGGTTTTGCAAAAAAATTGATTCAACTTACAGAGAGAGACAGAGATAAGCTGATTTATATCTTTGAAGCTGCTGAGAAGTGGCATCGAGATAAAAACACCTCAATAGAACTTTTTTTAACCTATATACCTGAAAAAAACCGCGCTGCAGGACTACACACAGAAAAAGAAATTGAAAGACTTATTGAGTTTAAAGTAACTGATAAACTGGTAGTTATCTTTGGTGGAAGTAAATTTGATAAATGGAAAGATATTGTAGCTTTCGTAAAGAAGGAAGTTGCTATTGCAAAGGATGCTAAAGATATCATTACAATAGTAGCAGGTGCTTTAGTAAATCCTTATCTGGCTTCCTTAAATATATCCATGGGTAAGTCTTCAATACCTGTCAAAGAAAAAGACAGGAGAATTGTAAAAGAAGCATTAGAGGAGATTAAAAAAGATGGTGTAGAATTTATTTATCCTGTAGATCTTAAGGTGAAAAAAGAAGGTAAAGAAGAATTTACAATTAGAAAGATAAAAGAAGGTCTTAGCGATAACGAAACACAAGTTGACATTGGACCAGAAACGATAAAGAAAATTGTAGAGCTAATTGACTCTTTAAAAGAAGGAGATGGAGTTATTTTCAATGGAGGAGTAGGAATATATCAAAAAGAAGAATCAAGGAAGGGTACATATGAGGTAATTAAGGCTTTGGGTGAAGCAGCAGAAAGAGGAGTAAACGTGCGTTTTCAAGGTGGAGATATGTACGACGCAGAAGAGATAATAAAAAAGGACCTACAAAAAAAAGGAATAAAACCTAGTCGAAAAATTATACTTTCTACACTTGGGGGTGCATTTTTTAAGGCTGCAGAAAAGGGTGTACTCAATCTTCCGGTTGTCAACGCCTTATTAGTCTCCTCCAGCCCTTTAGGGGAAACCACAGCAACCCCTAGTTCATTAACTATTTCTAAAGTTGAGCCTTTTGAAACTGAAGCTTTGGGTACTCCGACTTTAGGAGTTGAAATAAAGTTAAGTGATGGCTCAATAGGTCATTTTATAGTTCCTGCAGGTACCTCAACTGGTAAAGATGAAAGACCAACAGTCGGTCCTGAGGAAGCACTTAAAAATGTAAAGAAGATTCATAAAGCAGTAGAAGAAGCAGGTTTAAAGCCTGACCAATTAGTTGAGATCGGCAAACTTATGTTAAAAATGGAAGAAGAAGAACAATTAGGTGCTGAAGCTACACTCGCTTATCAGATGGCTTTGGCTTGGGCACTTGCTCGAAGTAAAGGATTAGAGCTTTATGAGCTTATCCGTGAGCTTGCACCTGAACTTGCTCCAGAAGGTATACTTCAGACCAGGGTACAGTATAATATAACCAATGGCGGTGAACATGCCAAGAATAGTTTGAATATGCAGGAATTTATGATCGTTCCTACAGGTAGAACCATTGCTGACTCAAATAGGATGTGTGATAAGATAGACAGAAAATTAGGTGAAATTTACCAAAGCTTGGGTTTAAAAGCTGATCCTGATGATAGAGGAATGGGCGAATTACGTGGTAAAGAAGGTGGATACAACATACCCAATCTAACTATTAATTATCTAAACAATTTTATTTATAGATATGCCTCCAAATACCACGAAATAGAAAGTCTAAAAGCTTTAAATATACCTGAATTAGCAAGAAAGGAAGTAGGTATACATGAGTTTGTTCTGAACTGCCTACTTGCAGCTATTAAGAATGCAGATTATGAAGCAAATACATCTAAGGAGCCGGGAACAGTAGCTCTTGCTTTAGACCCTGCTGCAACCTCAATGTTAGTAGATGAGAAGAGACCTGACCTTTATAATTTTGAGGAAAAAGAGATCGATTCAAAGAAATTAATAGAAATATATGCTGATTGGGTTAAAAAATATCCCATTGAATCAATTGAAGATGGTCTTTCTGAGAATGATTGGGATGGCTGGATGGGCCTTATTGGAGAAATTGGTGATAAGGTTCTATTGATAGGTGATGATCTTCTCGTTACGCAAGGTGGAAGACTAAATGAATTTATTGAGCGACTCAGAGAAAAAGGATTCATTGATGAAAAAACAGGTACAGTCAACAAAAAATTAGGCATCTTGATCAAGCTAAACCAGAATGGATTCTTGACCACCGATATTGAAGACCTCGCAGAAGGCTACTTAGGAACCTTAGAGGTTATAAAGTTAGCTAAGAAATATGGGATGGAGCATATCGTCTCTCATCGTTCTAAAGAAGCAGACCCCAAAGAAAAAGAGGTTTCTATTGCTGAGCTTGCTGCAGGAACGGATGCCTATGCATTAAAATCAGGAGACCATGTGCAAGAAATTCGAGCAGTCAAAGAAGATCGGTTGGCAGAAATTGATGCTAGGGAAAGGTGTAGGGAGGAATTAAGTCGAATACTTGAGGAAACAATTAAAAGACATTTCTCAAAAGAAGACTGTTTTTCCTTAGAAATATGTGTATTTGTTGACACAGGACAAGTAGCAGGATGGTTTAGGGGTAAGGGACTCTCATCTCTAGTAGATCGTTGGTTGCAGTTAACGGAAGTAAAAGGGACCTTACCTAAAGATATAACAGAAAGATATGCCTTTTTGAAGAAAGAAGGAATTACTACTTTTCGAATAAAAGCTGAAAAAAAGACCCTTGGAGAAGAAGTAGATAGCGCAAAACTTCTCAAAACCTTTCTTTATATTCTTGAAAATCCCAAAGAATTTGAAGATAGTTTAGGAGAAGTAGAAGGGAAAGAAGTCTTAATAGAAGACAAAAAAGATAAGAGAATTACGATCAGTAAAGAAGATATAGAAGCAATTGCCTCCAGCTCACTTACAAAACCATCTGTCTCCAGTGCACTTGCTATCTCTGAAAGAGTATTATCCAATGAAGTTCATGGTGGTATCGGTCTACAGCAAATCAAAGTAAAATCTGCTTCGGGTTCAGTATCTTCACCTATTTCAATTCCTACTGAGATAGACTTTACTGATTTTAAGGGTTTTAGCTTCCAAATCATCAAATTTGAGGAGATAGAGCCAAGTAGTATTCTTTCTTATCTTTCATCTCCAACAGAGACACCAATTGCAACCGCAGGACCCCCATCTGTACGATGATTAAAGAAGTTGAGCAGTAAAAAGATCTAAAAGTCTATATTTGAAGTGAAATCTCAAAGAATTACTATTAAGATATTAAGCTTCTTTATAGGAATCTGTTTCTTTGTCCAAACAATCTTTCCTGGTTTTAGCTTTTCCCAAGAGCTTCTACTTCCTAAACCAGATCAATTTGTCTATCTGTCTTCTTCTTACTCATTTCCTGTACTAAAAGGAATGAGATTTGACCCAACAGATCCCTTAAAGATGGAGTTTATTATTGATACTGGAGATGATAGAGCAGTAACCCAAGATGAAGCAGAAAAATTAGTAAAGTACTTCTTAGCTGGTCTAACTATTCCAGAAGAAGACCTCTGGGTGAATATGTCACCTTATGAAGAAGA
>DDKR01000076.1 GCA_002340085.1 Candidatus Omnitrophica bacterium UBA2593 | reverse complement strand
ATGTGAGGAATGATGGTAATGTGGGTGTTGGGACGACAACACCAGGTGTAAAGTTAGACGTAGCAGGAGATATCAAAGGAAACACGGTTAAAGGATCCTCTTGGGGGTACACAAAAAACTTTACTTATACTGGAAGTATAAGCACTAATTCTACCACCTGGGTTGAGATTACCCATTATACTACTACTGTTACTACCCCTGCTTTGTCAAATTTAATCGTTACTTTACACATTCCTTTCGTAAGTAACGACATAGGAGATACGAGAAGTAGGATCCGATTAGTCTTTGATGATAATACCATCTCCGATGCTACTAAATACAACTATCACACCAGTGAATACCATGAGATCACTTTGACTGGCCTGGTCCAAAATGTCACTGCAGGAAGTCATACGATTAGGGTATATGCTGCGGTTGACGCAGGCACTTTACGCATGCCTCATTATAATACCGCGGCCATTGAGGCTACTCTTTCACCAGCCATATTTGCAAATCTGTATTTGGTCGGTTGGTATTAATATTAAGAATAAGGAGAGTTGATAAAAAGAGGACGAAAGACCTTTTTACACTCCGGGAGTGTAAAAAACGGTACATGGTTGGCGGTAAACGTAAAATCTATAGCACTATAACGCAAGTAACCTAATAACGCTATAATGCTATAACCCAAATGCAGCTCTTAGAGATAAAGAAATATCCTGATAGGACTTTAAGAAAAAAGGCAGAAGTTGTCCTTGAGATTACTCCTAAAGAAGTAAAACTCTTTGAGGATATGCTCTTTACCATGCATCATTTCAAGGGAATTGGGTTAGCTGCTCCTCAGGTTGGTGTAACTGCTCAACTCATCGTTTGTGATATAGGTGATGGTGTGATAAAATTAGCAAATCCTAAGATCATAAAGAGAAGAGGCAAAGATAAGATGCTTGAAGGTTGTTTGAGCATCCCTGATTTTTCTATAGAGATAGTAAGAAATTATGAGGTAATAGTCTTAGGGTTAAATGAAGAAGGAAAAGAAACCGAAATCAAAGCAAAAGGATTATTGGCAAGGGTCTTACAACACGAGATAGATCATCTAAAGGGGAAATTAATCTTAGATTATCGTAGTCTATTAGAAAGAATGTTTAAGAGATATCCAACAAAGGAGGTCAGAAAGCTTTAAGATGAAGACAGAATTAGAAAAAAGGAAGAATTTAGCTATTAAAACAGCCAAGGAAGTAGGAAGTATATTGATGCAGAACTTTAAAAAGCCCTTTAAATTCAAAGAGAAGTCAGAGAAACAATGGGTCTCAGATATTGATTTAAAAGTAGAAGAGAAGATCGTAGAGATTCTCAAAAGAGAATTTCCTCAAGATGATATCTTATCTGAAGAGAAGACTTATAGGATTTTTAGATCTGATTTTAAATGGATAATCGATCCTTTAGATGGAACACACAATTACATTAAAGGAATAGAGATATTCGGCTCATCTATCGCCTTAGGATTCAGAGGAGAAGTCTTATTAGGAGTTATGTATTTACCTGTATCTGATGAGTTATATTTTGCTGAAAAAAATAGAGGTGCTTTTAAAAATGGTAAGAGGATATTCGTCTCTAAGAGAAATTTAAACCAGTCAACTATAATCTATGACTCGAGTATCCGTTATAGAAAAAAAGAGATGTTAGTTTATTTAGGTAAGCTCGTAGATAAGGTCTTTAATATCAGGATGTTTGGTTCTACAGTAAGAGGATTATCCTATATTGCCGAAGGAAAGATAGAAGCAGAGATAGAATTTAGTGATAAGGTTTGGGATTTTGCTGCCGGACTCCTATTAGTTGAAGAAGCAAAGGGAAAAGTCACTGATTTAAAAGGAGATAGATGGAATTTAGGCACAAAAGAATACATCGCCTCAAACAGGATCATCCATAAAGATATACTAAGATTGATAGGAGCCAATAGAAGGTGAAGTTTCCTATCATAAGAAGTCTCCCAAGATGATTATTAATGAAGAAGATAGTTTGTATTGGTAGGGGTGGAGTAGGAAAGACAGTCTTTGTCTCTTTATTGGCAAGATATTTAAAAGACAAGGGCTCTATCCTACTTATCGACTCTGATCCAGATCAGAGTTTAGCTGAGATGGTAGGAGTAAATTTAGAGAAAGAGAGAGTAAAGACAATCTCAGAGATACTCTTTGATATAAAAAAAGACATCCAAAGTAGTTTAGAATCCTTCTCATTACCAGAAAGAATAGAGTACCTCTTCAATCGAGATGGAATCTATGAAGGAGGAGATTTTGATTTGATCTCATTAGGTGTAAAGTGGACAGAAGGTTGCTACTGTCAAGCGAATAACATCTTGAAAAGTATTATCGAAAGATTAGAGAAGAATTATGACTATGTCCTAATCGACTCACCAGCCGGCATAGAACATTTAAATAGGAGGATAACCTCATCTTTAGATATAATCTTTGTTATCGTTGATTCCTCAAAGAAAGCACAAGAGAATCTAAAAAGATCTTACAGGATATTAAATGAGACTAAAGTTTCATTTAGAGATTTCTTTGTCATTGCCAATTATAGATTTTCTGACAGCCAACTCGATTCTATCGATAGAAAAGAATTTAACTTTTTGGGAAGATTAGATTACGATGAGAATGTAGAAAGATTTAATAAAGATGGGCTCTCTCTTTTTAAATTAGATGAAGAATCTTCTGCAGTTTGCTCATTGAGGAGAATTTTAGAGAGAATAAATCTTTAATGAAGGATTTTTTATACGATGTAATTATCATTGGTGGAGGCCCTGCAGGTTTATCTGCAGGAATATATACAGCTAGGGCAAGACTCAAAAGTCTTTTAATTGAAAGTGAAAACTTTTTTTCTCAATTAGCTCTTACAGATAGGATCGAAAACTACCCAGGATTTCCTGAAGGGGTAACCGGAAGTTCTCTATTAGAAAGATTTAAAAGGCAGGCAAAGGATTTTGGCTTAGAGTTTTCTTCTAGTAATGTAAAGGGCATAAAGAGAGAAGAGAATAAATGGCTTATAGAGACAGAAGACAGAGTTTATGAGAGTTTGGCTATAATTATTGCCGTAGGTGTAAGACCAAAGAGATTAGGGGTAAAAGGAGAAACTGAATTTACAGGAAGAGGAGTTTCTTTCTGTGCAATTTGTGATGGGATCTTATTTAAAGATAGGGATATAGTAGTTGTAGGAGGAGGAGATACTGCAGTAGAAGAAGCTATATTTTTAAGTAGGTTCGCAAAGAAAATCTATTTAGTCCACAGAAGAGATTCTTTACGGGCAACAAAGATTCTACAAGAAAGATTACTCTCTAACGAAAGAATAGAGATCATTTGGGATTCAGTGGTAGAGGAGATCTGTGGTAAAAAGGGGGTAGAAAAAATCAAAGTCAGGAATTTAAAGACAAAAGAAGAAAGAGAGATTCCGTGTAGTGGAGTCTTTGTCTCAATTGGATTTATACCTAATACAGAGGTCTTCAAGGGTATATTGGGCTTAGATTCCGAAGGATATATAATTACTGACGAAAACATGAAGACGAATTTAGAGGGTGTATTTTCCTGCGGAGACTGCAGACTAAAGCCTTTAAGACAGATTGTAACTGCAGTCTCAGACGGTGCGGTTGCAGCAGTTTCAACAGAAAAATATATTGAGGAGCTAAAAAGTGTCTGAAGTATTGGTCCATATCTGTTGTGGGATATGTGCAAGTGAATGTGTTCAAAGATTGAAAGAAGAAGGTTTTAGAATTACAGGGTTCTTCTATAATCCTAATATTTATCCTGAATCTGAATATGAAAGAAGATTAGAGATTACAAGAAGAGTATCAGAAATATTGGAATTTGAGCTATTAGAAGGTGATTATGATAAAGAGAGATGGTCTGATTTGATAAAAGGGTTTGAATCGGAATTAGAAGGTAGAAATAGATGTCAGATCTGCTTTAAGATGAGATTAAACCGAACCCAGAGAAGATCTAAAGAGTTAGATACCCCTTATTTTACCACGACTTTGACAGTCTCGCCTTACAAAGATTCTCAACTCATAAATGATATAGGAAAGAGTATAGATAAATTCAGTTTTTTGGAGAGAGACTTTAAAGAAAGAGGTGGATTTAAAAGAGCGATCGAATTCTCTAAAACCTATAATCTTTATCGTCAAAATTACTGTGGTTGTATGTATAGCAGAAGATGACAGAATACCAAAAATTAGGTAAATCTGACTTAACCATCACAAAAGTCTCTTTAGGTGCATGGGCTTTTGGTTCAGATGAGTGGTGGGGTTCTCAGGATGATAAATTATCTGTTGAGACTATTTGGAGAGCAATCGACTTAGGGATAAATTTGATCGATACTGCTCCTATCTATGGAAGAGGACACTCTGAGATTATTGTAGCCAAGGCTCTAAAGGAAAAGAACTTAAGGGATAAAGTCATCTTAGCAACAAAGACCGGTTTGAGGTGGAAAGGAAGACTTATCTACTCAAACTTAAGGAGAGAAAGTATATTAGAAGAATTTCAGGAGAGTTTAGAAAGATTAGATACAGACTACATAGACCTATACCAAGTCCACTGGCCAGATCCCCATACTCCTATCTCCGAAACCGCTTCTTGTCTATGTGAACTTTATCAAAAAAAGAAGATCAGAGCTATAGGTGTGAGTAACTATTCAGTTAGAGAGATGACTGAGTTCTTGAAGTATTCTCCTCTACATTCTTTACAACCCCTTTATAATATGTTTAGGAGAGAAATCGAAAAAGACATCCTACCATTTTGTATAGAAAATAATATCTCGGTTATAGCTTACAGTCCCTTAAATAATGGGATTTTGACGGGAAAGTTCTTCTTTGGAGAAAAGATTCCAAAAGATGAGGTCAGAAAATGTAATGTTGATCTCAGAGGAAGAAATTTCCAGATCAACAAAAAAATCATCTCAGAATTAGATAGAATCGCTTCTAAATACAGTAAAAAACTTTCTCAACTCGCTTTGAATTGGGTAATTGGGAGAGAAGGGGTTAGTTCAGCTATTGTCGGAGCAAGGAATATCAAACAGATAGAAGAGAATTTAGGATGTATGGGTTGGGAAATTTTAAAAGAAGATCTAATCAAGATTGAAGAAATCTTAGAGAGAAGAGAAAGCTTGATTGGATTGGATCCAGCACCTATCTCTAAGAGAATAAAACATCTTCTTTTCCATTATCTCTCAAACTTTCTCAAATGAAAGAGCTTTTCAGTCTAATCTTTGGTTATCTTTTGGGTTCAATTCCCTTTAGTTTTTTAATCGCTAAATTCTTAAAAGGAGTAGATTTAAGGTGTGAGGGGACAAAGAATGTAGGAGCTACCAATGTAGCAGTATTGGCAGGTAAAAGAGCTGGATTTCTTGCTTTAGTCTTAGATATATCTAAAGGTATCTTCTCTGTAATCTTAGCTCAAAAATTGTTTGGATTAGAGAGGGTTTTCTCTTGCTTGGTTGGATTTTCAGCAATCTTAGGACACAATTGGCCAATATTCTTAAAATTTAAAGGAGGAAAGGGAGTTGCTGCAGGAATGGGGGTAATTGCTGCAGTCTTCCCCAAAGAAGCCCCTCTACTCTTTATCCTTTTAGTAATCGTTTATTTTGTCTTTCGCTCACCTATATTCAGTTTAGTTATTGTCTCTCTATTTGTTCCTTTGGTTGCTTTTATATTCAAAGAACCCTTAAATCTCATAAATTTATCTGCAGTAATCATCATATTCATCCACATAAGAGGATTTGAAGAGACAAAAGCAAGGTACAGAGAATTAAAGCAAAAGATCCCTAAATAGTAAAATAAAAACTTTTTCTTTTTCTCACAGGAAAAGATTAAAAATAATCATAAAATTCTTCTGAAAACTTTGCAATGGATTATGGTATAATTCTGTCCAGAAATCATGCAAATAAACAATTTTTCTATAAAGAGAGGGGTTGAAGAAAAATGTATACCAAAGAGCCTAAAGAATACCAATATGG
>DDKR01000045.1 GCA_002340085.1 Candidatus Omnitrophica bacterium UBA2593 | reverse complement strand
ATCAACTGCTTCTTTGGCTGTCTCTGAATCCGATTGACTTCCTAAGATTATGCTAATTCTCTTACTCATAGCATCACCTTTTCCTTTTACTTACCATACAAGAAGGAAATTTAAATTTACTCTTTCTCTTTATTATCTTACTCAGCATCTCTATTGATTTATTAGAAAGTTTCTTTTCTCTGAGACTATATCTACAAAGTAATTTAATCAAAATCCAAGTGTTCCATTCATTTTTATTTTTATCTCTCCTAATAATTTTAAGAGTATTAATAATAATTTTAAGAGCTTTTTCTAACTGTCCAGATTTAGCTAAATGAAGAGATATTAAATCCAAAATCCCCATCTTCCTCCAACCAACGAACTTATTATTTTTGATAATCCGTAAGGCGTTATTATAACTACCGCAATTCGCATATCCCCATGCTAATGTAGATAACCAATACTTCCTTCCATACCCATATTCTGGTCTAAATTTTATCTTCCTTATCTTTTTGGAGACCATAGATAATATCTTTAATGCCCTTCTTCTCATTCTTGCTTCTGCATATCTTTCTGCTATCTCAACCAACCTTTCTATCTTGTACTCACTGAACTCTTCGACTTCCATTATGCGAAATGCAGATGATAAAACTCCAAGAGCCTTCTCTTTATTTTTAGATTTAATATATTCTCCAGCTAAGAAAGTGAGTACTTCTGTTTTGCAAAAAGCATCTTTAAGGGTATCGATTAACTTAAGAGCTCTACTATACTGACCATTTCGAATGAAGCCCTGAGCAATTTCTTTTAACATCTTCTCCCTTTCAAAATCGAAGCCAAATATTCTAACGAAAAGTTTTTCACTTTCAGACGTATATTTTTCAGCTAACTTAACTATCTTGAATGCCTGTTTATAGTCATAATTTCTCATAATTGGATCGACTATAGATTGTAGTGCGAAATCCTTATGTCTATCACTTATACTTTTAATTGCCCGAAGAGATTTATCGTACTCGCGTAACTTTGCATAACCAATAGCAATGGCCCCTAAGAGCCAATCCTTTTCAAATCTATCTCTGAGGGTCTTGACAAAATTAAGAGTTCTAGAAAGGATTTGATAAGCTCTTTGTTCATCTTTGTTTTTAATATAAACATCTACTATGTCGATAAGAATGCCGAATTTTTGAGCTACTTTGATTTCCTTAACCAATCTATAACATCCAGATAGGACTTCAGATGACTTTACTCTTTGACCTAATCTTGTGTAGTAGTCTGCTACCATAAGTAAAGTGTGTATCTTGGGATAAATTGTTGCGAAAGTATTTGCAAGCTCTTGTGCATAACTCAGAGGTTCATCTTTTACTGGCTTACCTATCATAATTCCTCCTCGGAGAACTACTTTTCTATCTTTGTGAATTGATTATTTATTTCTTAGTTAATTCCTTTTGTTGACCGCTATCGCCTTTCTTCCGATATCTCTCCTATAATGCATCCCTTCGAAATGGATCTTTTCTATTGCCTGATAAGTCCTCTTAATTGCCTCTTTTATGGTATCACCTAAACCAGTTACTCCTAAAACCCTTCCACCATTAGTCAATATCTTATCACCTTGAATCTTTGTACCTGCATGAAAAACTACTACATCTTGTATTCTCTTTACCTCATCTAATCCAAAGATCTCTTTTTCTTTTTCATAATCACCTGGATATCCTCCAGAAGCACAGACCACACAGACACAAGCCCGTCTATCCCAAGTTAATCCTCCTAATTCTATCAATCTATCTAATTTTTTCTCAGTTACAGCAAGCATTACCTCTACCAAATCGCTCTCCAATCTCGGTATAATTGCTTGATTCTCTGGATCGCCAAATCTCACATTAAATTCTAAGACCTTTGGACCATCTTTGGTAATCATAATTCCTGCGTATAAAGCGCCTTTATAATCTATTCCTTCTTCAGCTAAACCAGAAATAATTCGATAGATGATCTTATCCAAAATCTCTCTGAATAATTCACCAGTTACAACTGGTGCTGGTGAGTAAGCACCCATCCCTCCAGTGTTTGCTCCTAAATCTCCATCAAATACCCTTTTATGGTCTTGACTGGAAGCCAAAGGAATGATCTTTTTAGAATCAGTAATCACAATGATGGAGGCTTCTTGACCTTCTAAGCAATCTTCAATAATTACCCGCTTACCTGAATCACCAAAAATTTTCTCCTCCATTATAGATTCTATTGCCCTCCTTGCTTTATCTATAGTCTCAGCTACAATCACACCTTTTCCTCCAGCTAAACCATCGGCTTTGACTACACAAGGAGCCCTGTTCTCCTCAATATATTCTTTTGCTTTTGTAGAATCATCAAAGACCTTAAAATCTGCAGTAGGAACTCCATATCTTGCCATCAATTCTTTGGCAAATACTTTACTCCCTTCTAATCTCGCTGCTTTTCTATTTGGCCCAAATATCTTTAGGCCCTCTTTCTCAAAGAGATCGACTATTCCTTTTACCAGAGGTGCTTCGGGTCCGGCTACAGTCAAATCTATTCTTTCTCTCTTTGCAAAATCTAATAATTGTTCCAAATCCTCTCCTTTTATATCTATACATTCTGCAATCTCAGAGATCCCGCCATTTCCTGGGCTACAGAAGATCTTATCTACCAATTTTGATTGAGAGAGCTTCCAAACCAATGCATGCTCTCTTCCACCTGAACCAATGACTAAAATTCTCATCTCTTCTTAAAAAACTTACTCTTTAAGATAAGGTTCTAATCTTTTAATTAATGAACTTTTTAACATCATTCAATTTCTTTAGATAGCTGGTGGGTTAGGGAGTTTTTCACGATTTTCCCAACACCTCGGATTTGATTCTCCAAGTTGAACGATGTTCTTTATAAGCACGCAACTGATGCATCTGAACGGCTAAACCCATAGCAGCAAAAAGCCAGCGGTTGGCGGCATCACCGCGCATCCAGTAACGGTCTAAATCAAAAATCTCTTTAACTAAACCTTGCATAGGCTAAAACTATCTGGTTTCGCTCTTTGTAATATCTCTGGCATTTTTTAGAGCTCATAGCCGTAATCATTTGTCTTCTGCCTTCGGTTTTGTTTTCCTTTTTGGAAGGAGAAGTTACAAGACGGATATTGTATTGTTCTTTTAGATTGCGAAAGAATTTCTGGTCATCGGCTTTAGAATCCATTACCAGGTAATCAAGGATAGATTCATAATGCTGTGCTTCTGTATACAAACGTTTGGCCTCGTTGTTGGAATTAGGCATCCAAAGAAAACAAACCAGGACACAGTCTTTATGTGAAACGATACCGAAACCGCGGTGATCATAGACCCAGCCATCGGCCCTGGATTTGCTCCAGGTGGTTTCTTTGTCGATAACGGTAAGGCCCTTAGGAATTTCGCCCTTTTGCTTTTGTTTCTGATGCCATACAGGGCCTTTGGTTTTAGTCATCATCTTGTCAGCGCTTGCTACTTTGTCTTGGCTCCAGCTCAGGAAAGACTTGAAAAATAAACGCTGATGGTTTTCTAAGGGAAATGACAGATTTTTTTAAGCGATCCCTTAATTGGCGTTCACTGTTTAATTTTAAGTTTAACCCTTGGGATATAGCAGACCAGTATTCTTTGGCCATACGATGAATAGCCAAATAACTCTTGAGTTTGCATTTAACCGATAAAATGGCAATAAACATAATCAGCCATTCAGGGTATTTAAACTCAGGACCACGTTCTTCTAACCGAGTAGGATTAGGAAACTTTGTTTCTCTTAAGAAAGAATGAAAATCTCTACGTGTTTGGTGAATCCACTCAGGTGAAAGTTTCTTGGCTCTATTTTTAGCCATATGATAACTACCCCATTAGCGGTTATTATACACTATTTCAATAGGTTAAGGAAGTAAAAACTCCCCGACCCCTTAACTATTTAATTCATTAGTGCTATTGGGATTAGAAAAACTAAAAATTTACCCCTCCAACTACTTCTGAAAAACTCAAAGTTATTATTTATCAAAACTACAATTTTATCCGCTGAACTCAGATTAGAATAAAAAGAAAACGCTTTCTTATTTTCTCTTTCTAAGGGGATGGAAGATACATCGTACCCCTTTTTAACTAAATAAGCAAGTTTTTTATTAAGCAATGTATCGAGGTCAATAGGTGGCAACATAAGTGCCTCTTTGGAAAGATATAGGATTTTTCTCTTCGACTAATTTAGTTAACACTGAAAAACCTCC
>DDKR01000046.1 GCA_002340085.1 Candidatus Omnitrophica bacterium UBA2593 | reverse complement strand
TATTTGAAATTTTAGTAAAATATGCTTGTAATTTAGTGCCAAATGTTTTATAATCACCAAAAATAAATATAATTATGACATCCCATTTCTAAAATAATAGAAAAGACAGACTGAAGAAAAATTTTATATACTAACTTAACTGGCTCTTTGAAAATTAAAATTCAGATCTAAGTATTTGATATCTTAAACTAGCGAAGTTTCTGTAATAGTAAGTTCTTCTTTGAAGCGCTTTAATTTTATTTATTTTTCCTTCTTTGATTCCATTAGTTACAGAATGATGTCAGTAATTGATAACCTCAGAAACCATTCTGTAGCAAACGTTTGCGTAACTTTACTTAATTCTTGAATATTTGATTTTTCAGCATTATAAATCCAGGTTTTTAATTTGATAGAATAAAGCGAAACTGTTCGTTGTTCTTTAACTGAATGAGAATTCTATAACAAGTAGGGCAGTTGGCAGAGAACGAGTCTTTTTTGCAGATAAATTACCAATTTGGTATCATTTCTTCCAACATTGAATTTTCATTTTTAATACCTAAATTTAATTTTAGGTCCATTTTAGTGCCTCCTTTATTTTTTTAAGAATTTTTCAATATACTCAGAATGCAGAAGAGGAAATTTTATTTTACATAAAAAGAAGTTTTAATAAAAGTGCTAAAAACAAGTGAATTATTTAAAAATAAAAGTTATTTTTGGCAGGAGACCCGAAAAGATTTTCTATTATTTTGATAGACCAGTGTTGCTTTTTTAAGAAAGCTTCATATTAATTTTCGATGCAGATTCCAAAATTCATGGCTACACAACATCCTGATAGTGCTTCTCGAGCCTTTTCAGCAAAAGAGGAGGTTGAGGAAACTATCCTCAACTTAAGCCCTTTTGAAGAGGGAGGCTTTGGATGCGATGAACAGATGATAGATTATGAGGGGAAGCTAACTCCGTACCATCAGGCAGCATGGATCGTTGATGGAATAGGAAAAAGACTCAAAATGGTTCCCGGAAAAGATTATTTCCTAACCCCTCGAGTCCCTTCGGAAAGGCTTGAGGGAATAGACCGTCAAGTAATGGCCATCCTGTCGGCCGCTATCGCTAATCGCCATTCCCAGCCTTATGGGGGGAATTGTGCTAACTTCGTAATTCATCCCATGGTGGAGAAAAGCGATGAGTTGATCACATCCCATCGAAGGCTCATGAAGATCATGAAGTTCGCTCAAGAAGAAATGGGACTGGAAAAGGGAGAGGTATCGCTCATCCCTCTTTTTGAGGGCGTTGTAAGCCTGCTAGATATAATATCGATCTTGGAAGGGTACGTAAAAGGAATGAGAGAGCTGGGAATAGAGCAAAAGGAATTAAGGGTATTCCTTGGGAAGTCTGATTCAGCCATGATTTATGGGCATGGGTCCTCCATTTTAGCTTTAAAAATCGCTTTATCTAGACTTGAAAGATACTCTGAAAAGGCCGGGATCCAAATCAATCCCATAATCGGGGTAGGAAAGCTTCCATTTCGAGGACATTTGTCTCCTGAGAACGTACTAAACTTTGCTAAAGAATATGCTGGGTATCGAACTGTCACCATTCAATCTGGGCTGAGGTATGATGTCGGAGTTCAAGGAGTCAGGATGGTCATGGAGGGGCTAAAGGAGGGGGTAAATGCGAGGGCTAAGATTCTCGAGGAAGAAGGATTGCTGATACAGTGCATCAGGGTTCTTTCAAAGTACTACGTAAAGACATCTTTCCCCTTATCTGATATCATATGCAAGATATCGGACATCACGCCTGAGAGAAGGGACAGGGTAGGGAGAACAGTCTACCCAAGGAGCTTTCATACCTGCATTTCCTTCATCCAAGATGAAGATCTTTTAAGCTCATCTCCCGAAGCCATATTTCTTCCTAGGGCCATCAAGTTTGTGGCATCCCTTTATACCATGGGAATTCCTCCTTCGATCATTGGAATAGGGAGGGGTCTTCGTGGGATAGAGGAGGAGTTAGGGGAAAAGGCCCTTGATTATTACCTTAAGGTTTATCCGAGCCTTAAATTTGACCTAAAGTTCGATTTACAATTCTACGATGAAGAGCTGATGAGGATGTATAGCATAAGCCCAAAAGCCATGAATATGATAAAGGACGACTTGAATGAAATAAGCTCAATTTTCGGGCTAGAGCCAGAAAGAACCGAGTTAGGGCTCCTTCATTCCAGGTTATTAAAGGAAGTAAGAAGAAAGCTAACTTCAGGACAAAAGGCTGATGCGGAGATACTTGAAGCAGGAAGGCTGAGGGGAAGCTTAGGCTGATACGATAAATCGTAGCAAATTATTGTTTATGCCTCTCTTTTTTTGTAATATGTGGACAACATTAAAACCTTGTATGAACAGGGACACAAGAAAGATAGAATCCTTTAAGGATTTATAGATAGTCTCTCTACAATAAAACTGGGCAAATTCTCTATGGATAAGAAAGAACTGTTTGAAGTGCAATCCGAGAAGCCGTTAAAGAACTATCCTTAGGATTGAAATAAAGAGATGATGAATAACAACATTTGTCATAGGAGAAGGTATTTCTTAGATTTCACACAGAGGTGGGATAGACCTAATTTGTGAGAATCCCACCAAATTAGGCAAAATAATTTTATAGAGGTGATGAGTATGTCCAAAGGTAAATTCGGAACTGCTATTAATTGTATAGATGGCAGAACTCAATTACCTGTTATCAAATGGTTGAAAGAGAACTATCAGCTTGAGTATATAGATATGATTACCGAACCAGGTCCTGAAAAAGTATTGTTTTATGGAGAGGAAACCAAGTCATTAAAATCAAAAGTCCTCATCTCGGTAAAAGCTCACGGTTCTGGTATCATAGCGATTGCTGGACACCATGACTGTGCAGGGAATCCTGTATCAAAAGAAGAGCAATTGAATCAGATACGAAGGGCAGTTCAAATCATTCGCTCTTGGAATCTCAAGACGATTCAAAAAGTAATTGGACTTTGGGTTAATGATAGTTGGGAAATTGAAGTGGTTGATGTTTCTGAAGAAGGTGGCAAATGACTAAAATTACACCACATAAATAGAACATCTTTAACTTCGATGCTTCGCACTTTTTAAATTACTCGTTTTACTTGGAACTTTAAGTGAAATATAATCCATCTCCAACGATTACATCAAGAAATCCCTTTCTTAGTTCCTCCCTTTCTCTTTTCAAAAGCATCTTTGAAGTTGTTAGTTCATTACCTAGTTAACGCTGAAAAACTACCTCTCTTTTTCGTCGCATAGATTTCCAAGTCATAATTTTTTGACATTTTTCTTAAGCTAAATATTAGGGAGAGAAAACCTGTATCTTTTGAAGATTTAGAAGCAATTTCTGCTTTACATTATGGAGAGGTCATTACTACTAAAAGTATTCTATAGATTCCTTAAATCTAAACCGTATCTTGAAAGACAATCTTCTCCTGAAAAAGAAGATAGACTTTGATTATTCTCTTCTAGAGATTCATTATGGTCTTAAACCGATTAATCTCTCCTAGGAGTAAACTTGCAATTACTAAATGGCAGGAGAGAATATACACAGAAAAAACCAAACCAAAATACCAGCATTACCTATTGATCCTAAAGTTACTTAGCTAAATCTAAAGAAGAAATAGAGAAATCTCTCTTCTTTCAGCTTACTTGTCTCTTCTCCCTCAAACTTAAACCTTCTATCTTCTATGATTTTACCTCTTGTTATTTTGAAGGAAATAGATGTCCTTATAGCTGAATTTGGTTATTCCTCCAGATACGTCCAGATAAGAAACAGGTCATCTTAGGTCTCTTAGTTAC
>DDKR01000079.1 GCA_002340085.1 Candidatus Omnitrophica bacterium UBA2593 | reverse complement strand
CCCTTTCTATACTTTTCTTGACCAGTAGCTGCCAAACAAGCTAAAGTCCTTCCATGGAAAGAATTCCTAAAACTGATAATCTCAAATCTTTTTTTTCCATAAGCCCTTACGAATTTTATCGCTGCCTCATTTGCTTCTGCACCAGAATTACAAAAAAATACTTTTCCCTCAAAACTCCAAAAGATTATCTCTTTGGCAAGTTTTGCTTGAAAAGGATGGTATAGATTATTAGGGATATGGATGAGTTTTCCAAGTTGATCTCGAGCTTGCGACATTACCTTAGAGTGGCAGTGCCCCAGAACCGATACTCCCCAACCAGGAAAGAAATCAAGATATTCTTTTCCATCGATGTCAATGAGTTTAGAGCCTTTTCCCTTAACAAAGATTACAGGATACCTCTCGTATGTAGGCATGATATAATCTTGGTATGTCTTAAATATCTCTTCTTTCTTCATCTCTTTAACTACCTAAGACTATCTCTGTTCCAACTCCTTCATCAGTAAATATCTCCAGAAGTAGAGCATGAAGAATTCTGGCATCGATGATATGGGTCTTTTTTACACCTTTTTCTAAAGCATAGATACAGGCCCCAACCTTAGGAATCATTCCTTCGGAAATTATTTTTTCTTCAATTAATTGCCCTACTTCCCTACAATTCAAAGTAGAGATTAAAGATTGAAAATCGTCTTGGGTTCTCATTATACCTAAAACATTCGTTAAAAAAATGAGCTTTTCTGCCTGTAATTCACCGGATATATTTGAAGCCACCTCATCGGCATTTACATTGTAGAGTTGTTTATTCTCATCTGTTCCCATAGGACAAATCACCGGAATAAAATTTTTTGAAAGATATTCTTTTAAGATCTTTGTATCTACCCTTATTATCTCTCCAACAAACCCTAAGTCCTTTTCTCCCTCCTTCTTTCTTACAAATATGAGATTCTCTTTTCCGCTTATACCTACAGGTTTTGAACCCAAAGATTCCAACTCTTCGACAATCTTCAAATTTAATCTCTCTAATTCTTCCTCTACGACCTTCAAAGTCTTCTCATCTGTAACCCGCATACCTTCAAAGAACTCTGTCTTTTTGTCCATCTGCTTCATCCGCTCAGAGATAGAAGGACCTCCTCCATGGACTAAAATAGGCTTAAGCCCTATAAAACTTAAAAATACGATATCTTCTAAGACTGATCTTCTTATCTTATCTTCAGCCAAAATACTTCCACCATATTTTATGACGATAACTTTACCTCGAAATTTTCTGATATAGGGCAAAGCCTCAATTAAGACATCAGCTTTTTTGATTTCCTCTTCCATTATCCTTACTCCCTCTAATTATAAGAAGCATTTATCTTTACATACTCAGGGCTCAAATCAGAGGTATAGATAGTAGCGGTTTTATCTCCTTCTCCTACCCAAACCTCTAAATTTATTCTTCTTCTATTCAATGGACTTAATCTTATCTTTATATCTTCTTCTCTTAAATTTACCTTACTCTGACCAATTGCTGAAATTATCCTACCGATATTTCTGTCTTCTCCATAGATCGCTGATTTAAAAAGATTAGAGTTGGCAATGATCAGAGCGATCTTTTTTGCTTCTTCTTTTGATTTAGCACCTCTAACGGTTATTCTGATAAACTTCGTTGCACCTTCTGCATCTCTTACAATCTCTTTTGCTATCTCCAAACACAACTCTTTAAGTACTTCAGAGAATAAAGAGAAATTCTTACTTTTGAGATCTATAAGCTCATTTTTTGCAAGGCCATTTGCCAAAATCAAGACCATATCATTTGTACTCATACATCCATCAACGGTTATAGAATTGAAAGAATCTTGGATTGCTTCATTCAGTGCTTCTCTTAAAGCCGAAGATGAAATATGAGCATCGGTGATAATAAAACACAACATCGTCGCTAAATTAGGTGAAATCATTCCTGCACCTTTCCCAACAGCTACTAATCTTATAGATTTACCATCGATGTCTATCTTAACACCTCTTACCTTTGGCTTTTTGTCTGTGGTCAGAATGGCTAAAGATAGATCTTTAAGAGATTCTCTCTCTAAGTTTTCTATCAGATCACCAAGAGCCCTCTCTATCTTCTTTACAGGTAAAGGCCTCCCAATAATTCCGGTAGAAGAAATAAGTACACTCTCTTTGGGTATCTTTAGTCTTTCTGCTACTAAACCTGTAATAAATTTTGCATCTTTCATACCTTTCTTACCCACAAAACAGTTGGCATTCCCGCTATTTATGATTAAAGCCTGGGGCTTCCTTTTTTTTAAGTTTTCTCTTGTTAACTTTACAGATGCAGACTGAATCTTATTAGTAGTAAATACACCCCAAGCACTACAAGGAACTTCAGAAAAGATTATACCTAAATCCAATTTTTTTTCTCTCTTTATCCCAGATGAGACTGCCGACACCTTAAAGCCTTTTGGTAAACCAAGCATCTTTCTTTACAGAAGAGCTTCTGTCTCCTCAAAATCAAAGATGATATTCATATTCTGGACTGCTTGCCCAGATGCTCCTTTCAGCAGATTATCGATACAGGATATTAAGATTATTGTTTTTCTGTCCTCACTTATCTTTATTCCTATATCACAGAAGTTTGTAAGGACTACATCTTTTATCTGAGGAAAATGATTATCTTCTTTTATTCTTACAAAAGGTGAATCCTTATAAAATTCTCTATATAAACCTATCAACTCAGAATTTCTAATCTTTAATTTATGATTCGAATTGACATAGATCGTCTCTAATATTCCCCTCTCTATGGGTAAAAGATGGGGTGTAAAGACGATGTTTATTTTTCTCTCGGCTAAACTCAAAATCTGCTCTAATATCTCTGGTAGATGTCGGTGCGAGTCTACATTATATGCTTTGAAATTGTCTTTCAGATCTCTATAGAATTGCTCATCGGATATTCTTCCTGCACCTGAATATCCTGATTTTGCATCGATATAAATATATTGAATCTTACAAATCTTATATTTTAGTAGAGGTGCAATTGATAATACAGCTACCGTAGGATAACATCCAGGATTTGCAACTAATCTTGTCTTTTTTATTTTGTCTCGGTGTATCTCAGATAATCCATAGACCGATCTTCTTAAATTTTGATGGTCTGTATGTTTAGTCTCATACCAAAGCTCATATAAGCTTTTATCTTTGAGCCGGTAATCAGCACTTAAATCAATGACATATTTTTTATTCTCCAAGAGAATTGGTGTAATCTGTATAGATACTGTATGGGGAACTGCCAAGAAGAATAAATCACAAAGCTCCAAAGCCCTATCTATATTAAAATTATCACATAGAAGTAATAACTTTTTTTTTAGATATGGAAAGATCTCAGAGATCTCTTTTGGTTTTTCTACTTTTGCTGAAAGATAACTTATCTTAATCCGAGGATGTCTTAATAGAATCTTAATTAATTCTTCTCCGGTATAGCCGGTTGCTCCGATTACACCTACTCTTAACATCGTTAGTATCTTAAATTAAAAAACCTATTCCGTCAATATAATTTTCGTCGGAATAGGCCAACTAAGTATCAAATATTATCTTATTCTTTCAATTTAATTAACAATAAAATTATCTTTTAGTCCACTGGAATCTCTTTCGGGCTCCTTTCTGTCCGTATTTCTTCCTCTCTTTCATCCGAGGATCTCGAGTTAAAAATCCCTTCTCACGTAAGAGAGGTGCAAGATTAGGATCGAAAGAAGCCAAAGCCCGAGCAATCCCCAACCTCAAAGCACCTGCTTGACCTGAAATTCCGCCTCCTCTTATTTTAGCTAATATTTTGAATTTATCTAAAGAGTCTGTGGCTACTAAAGGCTGACAGATAAGTATCCTTTGAGATTCTACAGAAAAATAGTCTTCCCACCATCTTCCATTGACAATAATCTCACCTTTTCCCGGTAATAACCTTACCCTTGCTGTAGATTCTTTTCTTCTTCCAGTTGCGAGGATTTTTTGTGGTGGTTGGGTTTGTATCTGCTGATCACCTTCTTGTATCTGCTTTTCTTCTTCCATATTTATACCTCCAATTTTTCTGGCTTTAATCCTTGGTGAGGGTGAATTTTTTCTGGATAGATCTTTAACTTCTTCAACATTCTTCTTCCTAAAGGATTATTAGGAATCATTCTCTTTACTGCAAGTCTTAATACTTTTTCTGGTCGCTTACTCAATAACTTTTCTAAGGGAATCTCTTTTAATCCGCCTGGATATCCTGAATGGAATCTATATAATTTCTCTTTTAATTTCTTTCCGGTAACCTTTATCTTAGAAGCATTTATTACAATTACACCATCTCCTGTATCTATGTGAGGAGTATATATGGATTTGTGTTTTCCTCTTAAAATGACAGCTATCTTTGTAGCTAATCTTCCTAAAATTTTACCTTCAGCATCTATCAAATACCAATTCCTCTTTATATCTTTCTCTTTTGCTACATATGTCTTCTTAATTAATTTTTCCATAATTCACCTTCAAAAGACACAAACCCTTTGCCGGAACAGAGGGTCCTGCTTTCCTCCTATCTTTCTGATCTAAAATTTTCTTCAATACACCTTCTTTGAATCTTCCTCTACCGATTTCTAATAGACTACCTACGATGTTTCTTACCATCCCCTTCAGGAAACCATTTGCTTCAATATCAAAATAGATAAAATCTCCTTCCTTCTTTATCTTCAGATTCTTAATCTTACGCACCGAACTCCTCTCTTTCTTATCTGAGTTCTGGAAGGATTTAAAGTTGTGTTCACCTAAAAATAATTTTGCTTCCCTCTGCATTGATCTTATATCTAATCTGTAGGGGAAAAAATAACTGTGTCTTTCAGATAGAGGTAACCGATAAAAAGAATTTAAGACGGTGTATCTATAAATCTTAGATTTTACATCGTACTGAGAATGAAAATTTAAAGGTACCTCTTCTATTTCCACGATAGAGATATCTTTTGGTAATAATGAATTTAAAGCAATCTGGATATTTTTAATCTTAAGTTTTGAATTCGTCTTGAAATTTGCAATTTGTCCTTTTGCATGGACACCGGAATCTGTTCTACCAGAACCAGTAAGTCTTATCTTTTCTTGTAGGATTTTTTCTAATATTCTCTCTATCGTCTCCTGTATTGTCCTTTTATCTTTCTGTCTCTGCCAACCGAAATAATCTGTTCCATCGTATTCAATCACCAATTTAATATTTCTTAACATCTGATTAATCTTTCGGCGATCTGTACCGCATTTAAAGCTGCGCCTTTCCTTAAATTATCTGCCACACACCACAACCAAAACCCATTCTTTACAAATGGATCTTTTCTTACTCTTCCCACAAAGACCTCATCTCTGCCCTCACAATCTACAGGCAAAGGATATAGATTATCTTTGGGACTATCTAATACCTTTAACCCTTTTTGTTTAGACAAAAGGTTCTTCAATTTCTCCAAAGGGATCTGTCTCTTTGTCTCGATATATATTGCTTCAGAATGTCCAGTCCTCACCGCTACCCTTACACACGTAGCAGTTATCTTTATCTTATCATCGCCTAAGATTTTGTGGGTCTCTTTGACCATCTTCCATTCTTCAGATGTATAATTGAGATCTTCGAAACCACCGATATGGGGAAAGATATTAAAAGCAATCTGCTGAGGTAAGGCAGGCTTATAATCTATAGATTCTTTAGTCTTCCGGCTCAATCGAATGACTGGCCAGCTATCTAAGAGGTCAAAAGTTTCTTTCCTTAACTGCTCAATTGCAGATCTACCTACACCTGAAGCTGCCTGATAAGTACAGACAATGATTCTCTTAATCCCTACGGTTTTATAGACTGGCCATATAGCTAAGACCATTTGAATTGTCGAACAATTCGGATTGGCAATTATTCCCTTATGTCTCTTTATCTCTTTAGCATTTATCTCTGGTACAACTAATGGAACATCCTTTTTTAATCTAAAGTCTGAACCATTATCGATGACAACCGCTCCTCTCTTTATTGCCTCATGTGCATAGGTAACTGCTGCTCCTTTTTCTCCCTCTGTTCCTGCAAATAAAGCGATATCTACACCTTCAAATCCATCGGGTGAGATTCTTTTAACATTGTAAGTTGTACCTCCTACCTCTATATCTCTCTGTCTCTGAGCAAAGACACATAATTCAGAGACAGGAAAATTTCTCTCTTTCAATATCTTCAACATCTCTATACCTACTGCTCCAACCCCAACCACACAGACACAATATCTTCTCATACGTTTAAGTATTATATCCTAAGTTTCTAAAAATACAATTTTTTTCTCAAAAATTTGCCAATCTCTTCAAAGCAGATAACTTCTCTGATCTTGTAATCTTTGCTTTTTCTGCTTCTTCCACCCGAGGGGTGGAATAATGGTTTTATAACATTTCTTGAGAATTATCTTTATCTCTTAACTTTGTACTTTCAGAGTGGAGGTGACAAATTTCTCTGTCTCTTCTTGAGAAAAATCCTATTTCTATACAAAGTCAGATTTCAACGAGATAAAGAGAGTCTTAACTCAGAGATTGGTCTTTGGGATTGGAGGAAATGAAGGAATTGAAGAGCTTGAGGATCAAGGAAGAATTTGGTATTTAATTGTTCTAAGACTTTGAGTAATAATTCTTTATTCTGGAAATCCTCTACAATTCCATCTCTTAAAATACCAATTACCTCATGAATTCTGAGTAGAGTGAGAGAATACCAATTATCCTCCTCTAAGGTCTTTGCTGCTAAGAGGATCTTTAGATCTACAGGATTAAGTGAAGAGATAAATTCTTTATCTTTTAAGTTAAATTCAACTTCAGAGAGGTCGATTCCACCCTTTTTTAGATCATCAATGTTGTGTTGAGAAGGATCAATTTTACCTAAAATTTTACCTAAAGCCTTTACTGCTCTTTCACGGAGAAGAGAATCCCCTTCTTTATTCATTAGAATTTTAATTAAGGCTTCTAGTGCATTCTTACCAAGTTGAGCTAAGACTTCGAAATCACCAAGGTAAAGATAAAAGATTACTTTTTCTTCTATTGTTTTGGGCTGCCAATTTAATTGCTTTAAAGCTTCTGCTGCTTCTTGACGAAGATAGTATCTTTCTGTCCTCCTCATTAGAATCTCCTTTAAAAGTGGTACTACTTTAGCTTTAAGATTACCTACTTCTATTTTACTTAATGTCTGTATTGCCTCTCGACGAAGAGAATTTTTTTTCTCATCTTCGAGGATCTCAATTAAAGCCTCTACCGCTTCAGGACCACCGATTTTACCTAAGCTCTCTATTGCTTGCAAGCGGAAAGAAGAAGGTTTTGTTTTATCCATTAGCAGATCAATTAAAACCCTTCCTGCTTCAGGACTACCGATTTCACCTAAAACTTTCACTACTTTCCAGTGAAAAAGGGGATCTTTTACTTTATCACTCATTAAAACCCTATCCAAAATCCCTACTACCTCTACTGCCGTCTTACCAAGTTTAACTAAGGCTTCGGTATTGTCGGTGTAATAAAGATAAAAGGTCGTTTTTTCTTCTATTGTTTTTGGCTGCCAACCTAATTGCTTTAAAGCTTCTGCTGCCTGTTGACAGAGAATATGACACTTTACTTGATCCTTTAAGATTCTAACTAAAGGTTTTACGGCATCCTTACCAAGTCGAATCAAGGCTTTAAAATCATCGGAGTAAAGATAGAAGATTACTCTTTCTTCTATTGTTTGATACCGCCAACCTAATTGCTTTAAAGCTTCTGCTACCTTTTGGCAAGGATAGAACTCTTCTCTACCCATTAGAAGGATCTCTCTTAAAGGCTCTATTGTAGCTTTATCGAGTTTAGCTAAGTTGATATCGTAGGTGTAAAGGTAAAGGGTTACTTTTTCCTCTGTTGTTTCGGGCCGCCAATTTAATTGCCCTAAAGTTTTTGCTGCTTTCTGACGAAGATCAGAATTCTCTCTCTTATCCATTAGGATCCCTCTCAGGGCTTCCACCGTTTCGGGACTACCACCCATTTTGTCTAAAATTTTACCTAAGCTCTCTATTGCTTCCAAGCGGAGAGAAGAAGGTTTTGTTTTATCCGTTAGTAGATTAATTAAAGATCTTTCTGCTTTAAGATCGCCAATTTTACCTAAAACCTCTGCTACTTCCCAGTAAAGAAAAGAGTCTCCTACTTTATCATCCATTAAAATTCCAACTAAGACCTCTACTACTTCTGTAGTCTTACCAAGTTTAATTAAGGCTTCGGAATTGTCGGTGTAAAGATAGAGGATTACTTCATCTTTTATTGTTAGAGGTCGCCAACCCAATTGGTCCAGTGTCTTGGCAGTTAGTTGACGAAGATAAGGGTCTTCTGTTTTATTCATTAGGATTCCCTTTAGAAATTCTAATGTTTTAAGATTGGTAATTTCATTTAGGACCTTTGATGCCTCGAAACGAAGAGAAAGATCTTCTCTTGGATTCATCAGGAACTTAATTAAAGGCTCTACTGCAGCCTCACCAAGTCCAACTAAGACCTTGTGGGTGTAAAGATAAAAGGTTACTTTTTCTTCTATTGTTTTTGGCTGCCAATTTAATTGCTTTAAAGCTTCTGCTGCTTTCCGATGGAGATAAGAATTCTCTACCTCATCCATCAAGATCCTTCTTGAAATCTCTACTGCTTCAGGGCTACCCATTTTACCTAAGCTCTCTATTGCTTGCGAGCGGAGAAAAAAAGGTTTTGTCTTATCCGTTGACAGATTAATTAAAAGCTTTTCTGCTTTAAGACTACCGATTTCACCTAAAATCTCTGCTACTTTCCTACGAAACTTGGGATCCTCTGTTCCATCTTCTAAGACTTTAATCAAAAAAGGCTCTACTACTCTAGAACTACCACTTCTACCTAAAACCTCTACAATATATTGACGGAGCTCAAGATCCTCTGTTTTATCCCTTAGGACTTTAATCAAAAGTTCTGCTATTTCGTCTTTACTTAAAATTCTACCTAAAACATCTCCAGCAATCTTACGAAATACAAGATCTTTTGTTTTATCTTCTAGAATCTTTTTCAGAAGGATTTTGGCCTCAGGCCCACTGATCTCACCTAAAATCTCTATGAAGTTTGAGTAAAGAGGACGGCGTTCTGCTCTATTTATCAGGACTTCTTTTAGAAACTCTATTACTTCAGGCCCACCAATTTTACCTAAAGCTTTTACTACTTGTCGAGGGTAAATAGGGACCTCTTTTTCTTCGACCATCAAAATCTCAATTATGGTCTCTACAGCAGCCTCTCCAAGTTGAACCAAGGCATCGATATTACCGCGGTAAAGATAAAAAGTTGCTTTTCCTTTTGTGGTTTTTGGCTGCCAACCTAATTGCTCTAAAATATCTGCTGCGTCGTGACGAAGATAGGAATGCTCTTTTCCATCCATTAGAATCATAGTCAAATACCCTATAGCAATCCTCTTGTCGAGTCGAGCCAAAAGATCACGGTTGGAGAGATAAAAGATCCCTCTTTCTCTTATTGCCGAAGGTCGCCAACCGGATTCTTTTAAGATCTTTGCTATACACCGGCGGAAAGAAGGACCCTCTGTTTTATTCATTAAAATCTCTCTCAAAACCTTTACCGCTTCGGGACTACCAATTTTACTTAAGGCCTTTGCTGCTGACTTACGGATATAGAAATCTTCTGAGCTATTCGTTAAAATCTCAATTAAAGGCTCTACAGCAAACTCACCAAGTCGAACCAAAGGCTTAAAATCGTCAAAAGGAAGGCAAAAAATTACCTCCTCTTTTGGTGTCTGGGGTCGCCAGCCTAATTCCTTTAAAGCCGTTGCTGCCTCCCAACGCGAGCGGAGAGAGAAATATCTTGCCTTATCCATTAGAATTTCAATCAGAGGGCCTACTGCTTTAGGACTACGTGTTTTGGTTAAACTTTCTACTACTTGAGAAAGAAGAGAAAAATCATGAGACTCCCCTCTTATTAGAATCTCAACCATCTCAACTAGAGAATCTACTGCCTCAGGGCTACCGAATTTACCTAGGACCATTGCTGCTTGGCTGCGGTAAGAGAGATCTTCTCTTTCATCTTTTAGAACCTTAATTAAAAGCTCTACTGCAGTTAAAAGCTCTACTGCAGTCTTATCAGATTTAACTAATTTAACTAAGGCTTTGGTATTGTGGGTGTAAAGATAAAAGGTTACTCTTTCTCTTATCATTGGAGGGTACCAATTTAGTTGCTCTAAAGCTTCTGCTGCTGCCCGACGAAGAGAAGGATTCTCTCTCTCATTTATTAAAATCCTTCTCAATGCCTCTATCGCTTCAAACCCACCAATTTCACTTAAGGTCTTTATTACTTGGCTGCGGCAAAGGAAATCTTCTCTTTCATCTCTTAGAATCTTAATTAAAGGTTCTACTGCAGCCTTATCAAGTTCAACTAAGGCTTTGGTATTGTGGGTGAAAAGATAAGAGGTTACTCTCTCTTTTATTGTTTTGGGCTGCCAATTTAATTGCTCTAAAGTTTTTGCTGCTTTCCGACGGAAATCACGAAAATAAAGATCTTTCATCTCCATTAGAACCGCCGTAAGAAACTCTATTATTTTAAGATTACCGATCCTCTCCAATGTCTTTACCGCTTCCCAACGAAGAGAGGAATCTTCTTTTTCATTCGTAAAAATCTCAATTAAAGGCCCTACTGCAGTTTCACCAAGTTCATCTAAAGTTTTAGTATCGCGGATGTAAAGACAAAGGATTACTTTTTCTTTTGTTGTTAGGGAGCGCAAATCTAAATCCTGCTGTTTTAAGATTCTCGCTGCTTCCCAGCCTGCTGCCCAACGAAGGGAAGACCTCTCCTCCGGATTTGTTAGAACTTTAATTAAAGATCTAATTACTTTTTTAGGATGGTCTGTCTTGCCTGAGGCCTTTGTTAGAGAGCCTGTTTTACTTAAGGCTTCTGTTATCTGTGGAGTGCCGTCTCTCTCATAGGTTTGATCATTACCCCCTCTAATTTCTCTTACAATTTTCTTAATTTCTCCTGTATTATTATTTGCAATATTATTAGTAGCTGCTAGAAGAGGATTTAAAAGCGTAATTCCCACTAACAAACTAGCGACTATCTTCCCAAAAGTATTCGATCCGCTAATTGGACTACCTGAGACAAGGGTAGGTATCCAAGAATCTCTGTAAGAGTCTGTGATTGGAGAATTACTCCCTATAGTATTACCTTCTCTGTAAGGAATAATTTTTAAAAAAGGAGAACTACCGGAAGTTCCCTCATCAAAGAGGATTACCCCTCCTGAAAAATACATCCTCTTTAGGCCTGAGATAGTCTCAGTAAGTTTATATTCACCTTTGGTATAGGATTTAAGGTATTCTTGGAATAAGAGGTCTTTTTTCCAGGGGATTTCTGATTCTAAGTTAGAGGTATTGCCTTTGTCTATGGCTTGAACAAAAGGGTCATTCATTGATTGAGGAGTTATCTGGTTACATCTTCTCTTAAACCATTGAGCTAAGATTAAAGAGTAATAGATTTGTCTTAAAGGTGAGTAATGAGGGTCTTCATTTACTCTTTTGGTGATTTCTGGAATAATTATCTCCTTCATTAGGTCTTCTGAGAGTCTCTGAAGTTGATCTTGATGGTCTTGGTAATTAGAATTTAGAGATTTAGCTTTCAGATTAAGGTATTCACTCTCCAAGAGTACTTTTAGGCTTGCCTCAACTATTAAAGCACCGTCTTCGGTCTCCAAAATAGTAGCTTTTTCTGGTGTAATCCAGA
>DDKR01000131.1 GCA_002340085.1 Candidatus Omnitrophica bacterium UBA2593 | reverse complement strand
ATAACTGCAAGTATAGCTGCTTATAAAGCTCCAGAGATTATTAAGCGATTAAAAGAAGAAGGTTTTGAGATAGAGGTAATCATAACCGAGAATGCTACTAAGTTCATTAGTCCATTAACCTTAGAGATAATCTTACAGAAGCGTGTGTATGTTGATCTATTTGACCAGAGATATGAGTTTTCACCTCAACATATCTCTTTATCAGAAAGAGCAGATCTCATCTTGATTTCTCCTGCTACTGCTTGTATAATCGGAAAAGTCGCTTCTGGTGCCTGTGATGATCTTTTGAGTTGTACGATACTTGCTTCAAAGGCGCCAGTTATCTTTTGTCCAGCGATGAATGAGAATATGTATAAGAATAGAGTTGTCCAAGAGAATGTCTCTAAACTTAAAAGATTAGGTTACAGGTTTATTCCTCCAATTAAGGGAAGACTCGCTTGTGGTAAGGTTGGTTTAGGACATTTAGCTGAAATAGAGACGATAGTAAAGGAAGTAAAGAGAGAGTTGTCGTTATAGATAATGGCGTGGTACCCAAGTGGCGAAGGGAGCGGTCTGCAAAACCGTTATTCGTCGGTTCGAATCCGACCCACGCCTAAGAAGATTTTTTAGATGCCAAAAGAAAGAGAGGTTGAAGATCTATCAATTGAAGAGGGAATTCAGAGGTTAAAAGAGTATTTTGAAAAAGAAGAGAATACCCTGATCGCCTTTCTATTTGGTTCTTTTGCTAAGGATCTACAGATAGAAGAATCTGATTTTGATATAGCAGTCTATTTGAAGGAAGAAGAGAAAGAAGAGGATATTTGGTTTGATGTATCAAAGATTATTGAGAAAGAAGTCGATCTAATTTTACTTAATACCGCACCAGCGACTTTGGTCTCTGGCATTTTCAGAACAGGCAGACCTTTAGTCATCAAAGACAAAGGATTATTTTTAGAGCTCTATTTGAAAGCTACTTCTGAGGCAGAAGATTTTTCGAAATTTTTAGAAGATTTCTGGGAAATCTACCAAAGGACTGAGTCTTTGGCACCTGAGGAGAGAGACAGACTTCTGATTAGATTCCAATTTTTGGATAAGGTGTACAGAGAGACAGAAAATTTTAAAAAAATGACTCCAAGAGAGTATACAGAGGATATAATTAAGAGAAGAAATGTCGAAAGGTGGGCAGAAGTGGTTGTTAATGCCTTAATCGATATTTCAAAGATTATTTTAGCTTCAGAGAAAAGAGAGATGCCAAGGAGTTATGAGGAGAGTTTATCACGCTTTGGACTTCTTATAGGGTTGAATGAAGAGGAGGTAAAACAACTTTCCAGCTTCGCTAATTTAAGGAATATCTTAGCTCATGAATATTTAGATATTCTTTATCAAAGGATTCAAAAATTTATTAAAGAGTTTTCAGTCTTGTATAAAAAAATTTTTGATTTCTTAGAGAAATATTTAAGGACAAGAGAAGATTGAAACAAGGATAGATGCCGTTTAGGAGGAAAGAGCCAAATTGAAGGAGAAAACTTGTGGTATTTGGCAGGATTAATCACAAGCGATGGCTCTTTGAGTAAAGATAGAAGACATATTGATATTACTTCAAAAGATTACGAGTTTCTTCAAGATATTAAAGATATAATCGGTATTAAGAATAAAATTGGGATTAAGTTTGGCGGCAAAAAGAAGCAAAAGGCATTTCGAATTCAAATTGCAAATAAACATCTCTACGATTTTCTTTTATCAGTGGTTTGATGCCAAATAAATCTTTAATTTTAAAGGGATTAGTCATTCCAGATAGATTCTTTAGAGACTTTTTAAGGGGCTTAATCGATGGAGATGGGGGTATATTGAGATGGGTCCATACTACAAACTTCCGAGAGCAATGGGTTTTAAGGATTGCTTCTGGCTCAAGGGAATTTTTGGAGTGGCTCAAAGATAGAATAGAAGATATTTTTAAGACAAAAGGAAAGATTTATCAGGAGAGTATCCGCCGAACGCAGTTCAGATTAAAATATGGAAAAATGGCAGCAAGAAAGATTTTAGAGAATTACTACTATAAAGATGTTTTTGGGCTAAAGAGAAAGTTAGATTTAGCTAAGACGATTAGGCTTAAAGGGCGAGTGGTGGAACGGGATACACGATGGACTTAAAATCCATTGGCCGCAAGGCCGTAAGGGTTCGAATCCCTTCTCGCCCATTTCTTAACTGTCGAGGCAATAATGAAAGCAAAATTTTTACTTTTATTCTGTACTTTTTTCATATTAAATCCATGGATGGAAGATAAAGGAAGATGTCCCGAGGCATATGCTTATATAACAAGAGATCAACGTACTCCTTTTGATATCTTGAGAGACCGTTATATCAACGATGAAGAATTTAGAGGTTGGGTTAAATTTGGCATTTGGGTTTTATTTTTTATTGTCCTCCTATCTGGTTTTAGTATGTATTTGGGTGTAAGTTTATGGGTCATCTGGGCTTTTATTGGCGGATGTATCTTTATGGAAGTTCTGCAAATTATATTGAGGTTTCTTTTTGGGGGTGGCTTTGGTGTATATAGCTTTTTTGTTAGCTTCTTTGTTGGATTGGGTTGCGCTTTTTATGTTCAATTGAGACAACGTTCTTATTGAGTTTCAGAAAGATAAAGTCGGTTCTTTTTATTGAGCTTAGCTGAACAAATGAACTAGAGAGTATTCCTTTTTCGCTCAGAGATAAGTTGTTCGAGCGGTCTATTTTGAATACAGGAATTAATTAATAAAAAGGGCGATAAGAGGAATTTCCTTTTGCTATTGAAGCTGGAGGTCAATTTTACTGATGCGGAGGTCAGTAAGTACTACAAGACAGACGGGCGGTTGGCGCAGTCTGGTTTAGCGCGTTTGTTTGACATACAAAAGGTCACAGGTTCAAATCCTGTACCGCCCACCCTGACAAATGAGAGTAAGTTACCAAAAATCGATCAAAGAAATCACCAAGACTTTAAAGACTAAATATAAACCAGAAAAGATCATTCTCTTTGGTTCCTGTATGGAGGGAAGAGTAACTAAAAATAGTGACCTTTTGAACCCTTTATCCTTACTCCCGAAGAAGTAAGAAAGGAATTATGCCGAAATCTCTTTCTTCAAGAGATTATAGAAAAAGGAAGAGTTTTGTATGAAAAGAGTTAATTTCATGAGTTACCGCTGTAGGGTACACCAAAAAAGAAGCCCAAGAAGTAGTTGAGATGGCTGAAAAAATAATTGAGTTTGTGGCAGAAAAGATAATGGATCTATCTACTTTAAGACATTCCTGTTCGCATATCTTAGCTCAAGCAGTAAAAGAGATCTGGCCAGAGACAAAATTAGGGATTGGTCCTTCCATTGAAGAGGGTTTCTATTACGACTTTGACAGGCCTGAGCCTTTTACTGATCAAGATTTAGTCCGGATAGAAGAGAGGATGCAGCAGATCATAGATCAGAATGAACCATTTATAAGAGAAGAGTTCACAAAAGAAGAGGCAATGAAGTTATTTAAAAGATTAAAGGAAGGCTACAAATTAGAGTTGATCGATGAGATAGAGGATGAAAGAATCACCGTCTATAAGACCGGAGAGAACTTTATAGATCTATGTAAAGGTCCTCATGTAGAGTCAACTGGCAAAATCAAAGCCTTTAAATTATTAACAGTTGCTGGAGCTTACTGGCATGGCATAGAAACTAATCCAATGTTACAGCGTATCTATGGAACCTGTTTTGAGGCAAAGAGAGAATTAGATGATTATCTGAAGAATTTAGAAGAAGCAAAAAAACGAGATCATCGCAAATTAGGTCTGAGCTTAGATCTTTTTAATTTCTATTATGGAGAAGCAGGAACAGGATTGGTATTCTATCATCCAAAAGGTGCTATTTTAAGGACGATAATCGAAGATTACTTAAAGAGAGAACATCTGAGGAGAGGCTATCAATTGGTGATCACTCCCCATATCATGCAGGCCTCTTTATGGAAGACCTCCGGCCACTACGATTATTACCGGGAGAATATGTACACATTAAAGATAGAAGCCCAAGAATTCGTCTTAAAACCAATGAATTGCCCAGGGCATATCTTAATCTATAAATCAAAGATAAGGAGTTGGAAGAGCTTACCTTTAAGATACTTTGAATTGGGAACTGTCTACAGATATGAGAAATCTGGTGTTCTGCATGGTCTATTACGCTTAAGAGGATTTACTCAAGATGATTCCCACATCTTCTGTTTAGAAGAGCAATTGAAAGATGAGATAAAAGGAATCTTGGATTTTGTTTTAGAGGTGATGTCTGATTTTGGATTTGGAGAATTAGTCTTTGAATTAAGTACACGACCAAAGAAATTCTTAGGAAGTTTGGAGATTTGGGAGAGAGCAGAGGATATCCTAACAGAATCCTTGAAAGAAAAGGAGTTTTCCTTTAAAATAAATCCAGGAGAAGGTGCTTTCTATGGCCCAAAGATAGATATCAAATTAAAGGATGCTTTAAAGAGGCTTTGGCAGTGTGCAACTATCCAGTGTGACTTTGCTTTACCTGAAAAATTCGATCTGGGTTTTATAGATTCAAAAGGAGAAAGAAAAAGGCCGGTGATGTTACATAGGGTGATCTTAGGGTCTCTGGAGAGATTTATAGGTTGTTTAATTGAGCATTATGGAGGCAATTTACCTCTGTGGTTGGCACCCCTTCAGATTGTGATAATTCCAATAAAGACAGAGCACGCCCGCTACGCCTCAGAGATAAAAGAGAGATTTACAGCAGAAGGCTTAAGGGTAGATTTAGATTGTAGGAATGAGACTTTAGAGAAAAGGATTAGAGATAGTGAATTAGAAAAAATACCTTATCTTTTAGTAATAGGAGAAAAAGAGATGGGAGAAAAAAAGATTTCAGTGAGGAAGAGGAAAGAAGGTAATTTAGGAAGTATGGATATAGAAGAATTTATTAAAAGATTAACCAAGATTTAAAAAGGAGGTGAGCCTATTCAAAGGTATATTAGAATAAACGAGAGAATAACTTCTCCTCAGGTCAGATTGATTAGTTCAGATGGAAGGGCACTAGGAATTTTTCAGAGAGAGAAGGCATTAGAGCTTGCAAGAAATGAGGGATTAGATTTAGTTGAAGTAGCTTCTCAGGCGAATCCACCCGTCTGTAAAATCATGGATTTCTCTAAGTTCAAGTATGAAGAAGAAAAAAGAGAAAGACAGATTTTAAAGAAGCAGAGACAGCACAGATTAAAAGAGATAAGGATACACCTTAACATTGAAGAACACGATTACCAGGTAAAACTTCATCAGATCCTAAATTTCTTGAAGAAGAAAAATAAGGTAAAGATAAATCTGTTTTTTAGAGGAAGAGAGATGGCGCATTCAGATTTAGGTAAAAGATTATTAGACCGGTTTATATCTGATACAAAGGAAGAAGCAAATGTCGAAAAAGAGCCTCAACTTACAGGAAGGGTTATGTCGGTTTTGATTAGTCCTAAGTGAAGAGATGTAGAGCAGTAGAGGGATTGATAGAAAGATAGAGAGAATTTTTTTTGGGAGGGGAAGAGGTGAAGAAGGGATGGTTAGTTATAGTGCTGGTTACGTTGTGTTTCCCGGGGAGAGTATGTTCTCAGATCGAAGAAGAGCTTGACGCAGAGAAACTTCTGAAGGCTCAGATGGAGGCATCGAGGGGGAGACTTGTAGCCAATGTAGAAGCACGATTTACTTGTCCAAGATATCTTTTAAGATGGAGTATGGAGCTTTATCAGAAAGAAGCAGTAGAAGAGGCAATTGAAGTAGCAAGGATCGCTAAGAGCATAGCTGAACTTACAGAAAAGTATACATCCTCTTGTTCTACAGATTTAGATACAAGGTGGCCGCAAGAACTAAATGATCCCAAGATTAAAGAGAAGATGCTCGCTTATACAAAGACAATTCAGAGAACTACAGAAGAGTATATAAAATATTTTCAGAGTGGTGATGAGAAGATTATCAATGTAATTGATAAATATCTTAGTGAACTAGAAGGTTACGATAAAGTAATAGGAGGCATGATAGGAGAGCCAATAAGTAAGGCTGAAGACGCTATATGGAAGGCAAAATTTATGTGCTCGCATTGGTTTATTACTTTGTCTGAGAGTTGGCAGGGATGTGCAATTGATACTTTATTTAGGGAGAGGGGGTATGTAAAGGATGTAGTAGTGTGTCCAGATTGTGTAGAGATAGTAAAAAGAGCAAAAGGTATAAATGAATTCTTTGAAAAAGAGGCCATGTATGCCCAAGACATCCGATTTAAAGAAAAATGGTTAAATTATACAAAAGCCTTTAGGGATATGGCAGATGCCTTTATAGAACTGTATAAGACAGGAGATTTGGAATTGACTATAAAGTTAGTTGGTGATCCCTTTGAACACCAAAAAAAAGTTTTTGCAATTCTAGAAGAAATTAATGAATATTTATTTTCGTTACAACAAGAAGAGTAAAGTTGCCAATAAGGAATGAGGGCTGAGTTAAATGAAACTAAAGACAAAAAAATCAGTAGCCAAACGTTTTAAGATTACAAAGAAAGGAAAGATCCTATTTAGGAGAGCAGGCAAAAGTCATCTCCTTACAAAAAAACTGAGGAAGTTTAAAAGGTATTTAAAGAAAGAAGGCCTAATACTTGAAAAAGCAGCAAAGAAGATAATAAAGAGGGCTTTACCTTACAGATAAGGAAGGAGAGTCGTGGCAAAGGTAAAATATGCACCTACTTCTAAAAAAAGGAAGAAGAAGATCTTAAAAAGAGCAAAGGGTTTTTGGGGCGATCGTTCTAAGAGGTATAGACATGCAAAAGAAGCAGTAATGAAGGCTTTGGTATATTCTTATAGAGATAGAAAGAGAAGGAAGAGAGATTTCAGAAGACTTTGGGTTACAAGGATAAATGCTGCTTGTCGATCTTCAGGATTGACCTATAACCGATTCATCCAGGGCCTAAAAAGAGCAAAGGTAGGTATCGATAGAAAATCTTTAGCAGAATTAGCAGTAAATGATAGAACAGCTTTTGAGAGGTTGATAGAGATAGCAAAACTGAATTTACAGACAACCGGTGGTTAACAGCGATCCTATCTTCTGACTGCGAGAATAAGATGTACATAATAATCGTAGGTTGTGGAAGAATAGGTTCAGAATTAGCAAGGCTTTTGTCTTCAGAAGGCCACGATGTTGTAATCGTTGACAAGAATCCTGAGGCATTCAAAAAATTAGGTGGGGGGTTTAATGGCCTGACTTTAGTGGGAAATGGATTTGATTTAGAACTCCTAAAAGAAGCAGGTATCGGGAATGCCGACGCCTTCTGTGCAGTAACGAATGGAGATAATACGAATATCATGGCTTCCCAAATCGCAAAGAAGATATTTAATGTAAAAAGAGTGGTCGCCAGAGTCTATGATCCAAAGAGAGCAGAGATCTACAAGGCCTTAGGCTTAGATATCTTAAGTGGAACAGTCCTCTTTGCAGCGATGATGAGAGATAAACTCATAGAATCCAGATTTTCCTCCTACCTGATTGAATCAGGAGAGGTAGGAGTTATGGAGATAAAGGTAGCCGGAAACCTAAAAGGAAAGAAGATCCGCGATATAAATATAGCCGATGAACTTTTAGTAGCTACAGTGATAAAAAAAGAAGGGGTAATTATTCCTAGGCCTGAGACTGTTTTAGAAAGAGATGATATCTTGATGGCAGTGGTAAAGATCTCTAGCTTAAGTAAGGTAAGAGATATATTCAAATTATCACAACTTAACAATCTCACAAAATAAGATATGTACATCTTAATCATTGGTGGAGGAAAGATCGGTTATTTTTTGGCTAAGAGATTATTAGAAGGAAAACACACGATTGCCTTAATTGAGAAGGATAAAACAGCTGCTGAGTCGATCGCCAAAGACTTAGATATTTTAGTCATAAATGGTGATGGTTGCGAACCCAAATTTTTAGAAGAAGCAGGTATAGAGCGAGCAGATGTTGCGGTCGCTGTAACCGGAGACGATGAAGACAATTTCATCATCTGCCAACTAGCAAAGGATAGATTTGGAGTAAGAAGAACAGTAGCAAGGGTAAATGATCCCAAGAATGAGAAAGCATTCATAGAATTAGGTGTAGATGTGCCTGTAGATTCAACAGCAATTTTGGCAAGGATAATCGAAGAAGAAGTCACATTTACAGATTTTGTAAATCTTTTGAGCTTTAAGAGAGGAAAACTAACTATTGTGAGGGTAGATTTACCCGAAGATTCTCCAGTCATAAACAAGACGATTCAAGAGATAGTTTTACCTCCGGATTCTGTTTTAGTCTCCCTTTTAAGACAAGATCAAGTGATTATCCCAAAAGGTGATACCATCCTAAAAGCAGGAGATGATATCATTGCTCTCACCACCATAGAGAATGAACAAGCCCTCCTTAATCTCTTGGTAGGAAGAATTTAGTAATAATGAGAAAGATTGCATCTTTTATCTTAGGAATAGTTACAGAGTTAAG
>DDKR01000064.1 GCA_002340085.1 Candidatus Omnitrophica bacterium UBA2593 | reverse complement strand
CTTCTATAAGGCATTCTCTCAAAGAACAGTTTGAAAACCTTAACCCTTTTAGGCTAAGAAAAGTGATTGAAAGTAAACTAAAAACAATTTTTTCGGTTCTACGATCTAAAAAGCCTTTAGTCACGATACCAGTTTCTTCCTTATTACCGGGTAACATTTACTAATGAGGCAACAGGTTCTTGTTAATTGAAGTATAACCTATAAATACCAAAAAACAATACCTGAAACCCCATTTTAAGAAAGCGCTTTCAGAAAGAGAGAAATTTCTCTAAAAGACCTCTAAAATTCTTCCTGCTGACTTGGTAAGTTTAAGACTACATTAATGCCAGCACAAGACTAACAAAATACGAGAAACTCCTAAGAAAAAGATCATTAAAGGTAAGCTCTTTACAAGATATAGATTTCAGAGTATAATCGAGCTAAATGATAAACTTATTATTCTGTAGATGATTATAACATCAATAAAAGGTTCAAGAAGTTTAAGCCATAAAACTCCCTCAATACCTAAAAAAGAAAAAAGAGACAGAATTAGGACTGATTAGAGACAAATTATCCTAGCAACACAGTGTTAGCCAACGCAATGTTAGAGTCCAAAATCTTACAAGTAGAAAAGAAACCCAAAGGATTGTTCTTAAATCTACTTAAGAAAGTAGGAAAAGCCATTTCTGATTATAAGATGATTGAAGATAACGATAGGATCTGTATAGCTGTCTCAGGAGGAAAGGACAGCTTATCTCTACTTAGAATATTAGAGGAAAGAAAGAGGTTTGTTCCTATAAGGTATGATTTATTGGCTGTTCATATCGATACAGATTATTCTTGTATAGATCCAGAAACCTTAAAAGAGTATTTCAGAAAGAATAATTACAATTATTATATTGGGAAGATAGAGATCCCAAGAGAGGAATCCCAAGAAAATATCTCTTGCTTTTGGTGTTCTTGGAATAGGAGAAAAGCAATCTTTGAGACAGCAGAGAGATTCAGATGTAATAAAGTCGCCTTAGGACATCATTTTGATGATATAATTGAAACTATCCTCTTAAATCTATTCTTTCAAGGAGAGATATCGGCTATGTCTCCTAAGCAAGAATTATTTGAGGGCAAAATTACAATTATCAGGCCACTCTGCTATATTGAAGAGAGATTGTTGGAAAAATTTGCTGAAGAGTCTAAATTTCCTCTCTCTGCAGGTGTCTGTCCAAATGTAGCTAATTCTAAACGCACATTTATAAAGAATATAATCAGAGATCTTGCAAAGATAGATTCAAAGGTAAAGAAGAATATATTCAGGAGCATAAAAAGAATTAAGGAGGACTATCTCTTATGAAAAAAATAATTATCAAAATAGAAGATTTAGAGGTAGAGGCAGAGTTAAACGATTCTCAGACAGCAAAACTGATCTATGAAAAGCTTCCCCTTAAGTCCAAGGTAAATCTTTGGGGTGATGAGATATATTTTGAGATACCAATAAAAGTAGGATTAGAAGAAGATTTCTCTAAGGATGAGGTCTCAATTGGAGATTTAGGTTATTGGCCAGAAGGAGCTTGTTTCTGCATCTTCTTTGGTTTAACTCCTATAAGTAGACCTGGAAAGATCCTTCCAGCAAGCGAGGTAAATCTGATCGGCAAAGTCTTAGGGAACTATAAAGAACTCAAAAGAGTAAAAAGAGGCCAAACAGTTGTAATTGAAAAGGTATGATAACTGAAATTTTGTTAGGAATAGTTATACTTCTGTTATTCATCTTAATCCTTTTGTTTTGGAGATCTCAGAAAGCAAGACAGAAAGAGATCGAGGTAGTCATTTCAGATACTTGGATAAGATTGGGCCTGGATAAAAAGATAGGTGCAGTTGAAAGTTATATTGAAGATGTTCGGAACAGTTACAGATCCTTTGAGCAGATGTTGAAGATTCCTACTGAACGAGCTTGTTTTGGCGAGATGGGACTAGAAGTGATACTTGGAGATCAATTGCCTCCTGGCATGTATGGTGTAAGAGAGAAAATCTTAGATGGAAAGATTCCCGATGCATACATCAAGTCGACTGTAGGGATTATCTGTATAGATTCTAAATTTCCCTTAGATAACTACATAAAGATGTTGGATTCTAAAATTCCAAAAGAAAAAGAGGATTTCAAAAGACAATTCCTTAAAGATGTTGGAGGGCATCTCAATAAGATAGCTGGGGACTACATATCTCCAGAAAAAGGAACCTCAGAATTTGCCTTTGCATATATTCCTTCTGAATCAGTCTACTACTTCTTAGTAAATGAAGCTTTTGAGATGTTAAGGAATTATATTAAGAGGGGAGTTCAAGTGATTTCCCCTTTGACCCTTTCACACAAGATAGAGCTTATAAAAGCAGGTGTCCATGCCAAAAAACTTTCTGAAGATGCAGAGAAAGTAAGGAATGATTTACTCAATCTCTCACAGAAATTTTCTGATATCGATAGAGTATGGTTGGTATTTTATAGAACTCACCTTAAAAACTTAGAGGGCAAAGCAGAAGAATTGGATTCTGCTTATAGAAGACTAAGAGAAGAATTTGATAGAATTTCAAAAGCTTCTGAAGAGGTTAAATGATACCAAATCCAGGAACGGCTGCAGTCTTATCTTTTTTTATCAATGGTTTAGGTCAACTCTACAATGGCCAAATAAAGAAAGGTCTATGGCTTATATTCTTATCATCTCTGAGTATGCTCATCCTTTTAGTTGGTGCTATTCTTATAGGCTATTGGCTATTCTACTGTCTTAGATCAGAGATTTGGCTTACAGATATTAGAAAGTTAATCTTTGGGTTTGTTCTTTTCTCTTTAGGCCTTATCTCTATCTGTGTCATTGGAATCTACAGTATCTTCGATGCCTACAATACTGCAAAAGAAAAGTCCTCTTATTAATAATGTGCCAGACTATACTTAAGGATAATTATTATACCTTCTCTCAAATCATCTACTTTCCTTTAATCTGTGCTTTTAGTAATCGAGGCTTAAATTTGGGTCTTAAAAATTTAGATAATCGCAGAAGATTTTTAAAGAAATTGGAAATTAATTACGGGGATTTGGTTTGTCTTGAGCAGGTACATGGAGATGGTATTGTTTTTGCAAGAAAAAAGGATAGAGGAAAGATAATCCTAAAAAAAGATGCCCTTATAACCGGTGAGAAGAATTTACCCATAGCTGTATTTACTGCAGACTGTCTTCCTATATTCCTCTATGATATCAAAGGTGAGGTAATCTGTCTCATCCATGCAGGTAAAAGAGGAACAGAAAAAGAGATTACAGAGAAGACTGTCTTTGAGATGATAAGAGAAT
>DDKR01000095.1 GCA_002340085.1 Candidatus Omnitrophica bacterium UBA2593 | reverse complement strand
ATGAAAGACTTGAAGCTGCTGGGATAACTCATCAAGAAGCAATAGATCTAACCAAAGAAGCAACAAGTTCAACCTCCCTTACTTTTTCCGAAGACCTAAAATTAGAGACAGAAAGAGAAGTCGAACAGATTGACCAATCTGTTTATCGGACAAATAATTGTTTTGATAAAAAGAGAAGAACCGTATGTTCTTTTATTAGTTGGAAAAGAAAGATAATAATTTTATTTTCTATTCTTTTAAGTATCTTCTTGATCTTTTCTCAAAAAATGTCTTTTTCTCCAAAAATCCCTATTGATCATAAAGAAGTTCTCTCAATAAATCAAATTTCCTCATCTAAGATTTGGCCTATTATTCGTACTAGTTCAGAGTTTAAGAAAGAAGGTGGAGGATACTGGCTCTATATCAACGCCCGAAGAGAACCGCCCGTTTTTGGTATAGTATACCAACCTGTACCGGAAGGTAGATGTATTGATGATTATAAAGGTAGATTAACTAATCTTTATAGCTCCTTACTTGATGCAGAAAAAGGAGGTAAAGGTCATGGTAAACTTTTATCTGAGGCGGGGATAAAGGCAATCAGGATTTATGATATTACTATAAATAATAGGTCAGATATAAAGAATTTAAAAGAAATTTTTAGGAAAGTATACCAGCAATATGGAATTCGGGTATTGATTGGAGATTGGGCGGGGCTATACACAGGAGGAAATTTTAAGGATAAAGAAATAAGAAATGAAGTCAAGCAAGCAGTTATAAAAAAGGTAGATATTTATTCAGATGAGCCTTGGATTTTAGGTTGGCAAATTGGTAATGAGAATAATTTTTACGTAAAAAGAGGTAAATTTGAAGAAAGAATTAATCTTCTGTTAGAAGAGTATTACGAATTTATGGATGAATTAGCAGAAGCTATAAAAGTAAGATTAAAAGATAGGTTGCGCAATCAGTTTGTTATTCTGGGTAATGGAGATTTAGCACTGGAAGAGGCAGAGTTAATTGCTAATATGAAAAATATAGATGGCTTAGGTATTAATTGCTATCGTAACAAGGAAGGATTCGAAGAAGTAATTAGTTTAGTTAAAGATAAGATAGAGCTACCTATTATTTTCTCTGAGGTAGGATTTTCAGCTTCTAATAAAGAAGAAGAGAAACTCCAGGCTAAATATTTTGCCGAGATACTCTCAAGTATTTATGCAAATACTCCATATCTTTCTGGAGAGGGAAATGTAGTGGGAAGTTTTGTGTGTGAAGCAACCGATCAAAAATGGAAAGCCATTGATACCGGAATTTCTTGGGGAGCCCATTTAGGTGTTATAGGAAAGAAGTCAGAGTTAATTTTAGAGAAATTAGCTTCTGAAATAAGAAATCGAGCAAGAGAAGTGAATATAACTACCCGAGAAGAAAATCTGTTAGATTCTGCATGGAGGTTTTTGGAGCTGGGAGATTATGATGCGGCTATAGGTTACGCTAAACATGTAATCACTCGATATGAAATATTGGCAAGGGCCCAACAGGTTAAATGTGGGAAGATGGGTGGATATCCCAAGGCGGAGAATGCAAAGATTAAAGAGATAAAGATGAAAGGATGGGAGGAAGGAGTTAAGTGGAGTGTTGAGGGCGAAATTTTGGATTATGAGGCGCTAAATAAGGTAGGAGCAGCGTATTTTATAATTGGTAAAGCTTATTTTGAATTAGGGAAACAAGATGAGGCAAACAGAGCTTTTGAAGAAGTTCTTAGAGGGTATAGTTACGCTCTAGCACAAGATAGCGAAGGGAATTATTTTAGACTTGGAGATGTAATTTTGGGAATAAAGAACAAAAGTACTCCTCGATCTTTTTCTTCCTCAGATTTAACTCTTGGAGCATGGAGATTTGTTATAAATAAAGATTATGAGAGTTGCTTAGCGTATGTGGATAGATGCATAGAGATGTATGGTAAGAAAGCAGAAGATCAACAAAAAGAATATGCAAGGGTAGATAAAATTTCTCGGTCTGAGAAAGAAAATTGGGAATATTGGGCATTGAATGATGTAGGAACTTGCTATTTCATAAAAATAAGAGCTTTAATTGAACAGGGGGAGCTTCGGGAGGCTAAAAAGATTTATGAGGAGTTAAAAAATAAATTTAGCTCTGCTCAAGTAAAGGACTTAGAAGGAAATTATTGGCAAGTTGAAAAAGCCGTAAAGAAGATTTATCCAGAATTATTAGATGGTCTATTGTCTTCAGATAAAAGGATATTGGGTATATTCGCCTTAGGAATTACGCTATTAATTACAATTAAGAGCCTCATTTCTTTCTTTAAGAGGAAAGTTTTAAGGCTGAGGTTGTTTCACCTTTTAATGAGGGCAAAACATAAAAGGAACATTCAAAACGGAGATTTTGAAGTAAAAAAGGAATCAGTTATGGATTGGAAGGATAAATTTATATTCTTAGGATTTTTGTTTTTAGAGTCATTTGCTTTGTTTAATTTTATTGAATATTGGTTTCATCCTATTCGATGGACTCATCATTTGGTTAACTCTTTTTTGTTTGGTATTTTAAGTTCTATACTTGTATTTTGGGTTGGATTTTATTTGTATATTTGGCACTGTATTTATTCTATGAAGAAGCCTGTATATGTTTCTCCTCAAAGAGGCTTAAGAGTAGCAATGGTAACTACTTATGTTGAAAGCAAGCCGATAGAGTTACTTAAACAAACACTTATTAAAATGAAACAGGTTGAATATCCTCACGATACATTCGTGTTAGATGAATCAGATAATTTAGAGTTAAAAGAGTTCTGTAGAAAGAACGGTATTATTCATTTTAGCCGTAGAGAGATTCCAAGATACAACCAATCTCAACCACCATTTCAGAAAGAGACCAAAGGAGGGAATCTTAATGCTTGGTTGGATAGCTTTGGGAAAAGCTATGAATATGTAACATTTTTAGATCCCGACCATCAGCCCAACCCAGAATTTTTAGAAAGGACGGTGGGATATTTTAAAGATCCAAAAATTGGCTTTGTACAAGCTCCACATGTATATAAGAATGCTGACGAAAGCTGGATAGCTAGAGGAGCATCCGAACAAAACTACTATTTTGTTGGTCCTGTACAGATGGGACTTTATGGTAACGATACATGTGTAGTTAATGGAAGTCACTCCACATTTAGAATAGCTGCACTTGAAAGTATAGGAGGATATGGAGTGCACAATGCTGATGATATATTAACTTCATTAAGACTTTATGCAGAAGGATGGAAAGGTATTTATGTTCCTGAAGTATTAGCTTTTGGTTTAACACCTTCTAATTGGAGAGATTATTTAATTCAGCAGTATAGGTGGTCAAATTCTATGTTCGATTTGCTATTTTTTAAATACCCTTCCTTATTACCCAAGTTAAGCTTAAGTCAGAAATTAGGATATTTTATGCTAGGGATTTTTTATTTCTTTGGAGTTAACTTCCTAATCCTATCAATTTTACCAATTATTTCCATTCTTATAATTCAATCCCCAGTTAATGTTCAGTTATTTATTTTCTTTCAATATTTTCTCGCATTTTGCATTGCAAAGACGGTCTTTCTAATTGTTTGGAGCCAAAAATATCTTTTAAGACCCGAGGTTGAGAGCGGAGTATGGTGGAAAGGAGAGTTTCTTTTTATAGCCAGTAGTTTTTATATTTTTTATGCTTTTGTTAAAGCTCTTCTAAAAAAAGGGTTATTAAGAACAAAATTTGTCACTCCTAAAGAAGTAGAGGCTAGAGAAATAAGCTACTTAAGATTTTTCTTTCCCCATATTTTATTAGTAATTGCCTCTACAATAACTTTAGTGTATAGTTTATTAAATGATTCAATATTGTGGCCAGTTAAAGGAATGAAATTATTCTTAGGGATAAATATTTTGACTTTAAGTGGAATAATACTTACTTCTCTAAAATGGTCCAATAATATTAGTAAATTTATTAGAGCGAAAAAAGACAAAGTCCTAGTTTTCGGCCAAAAAACACTATTTTTGGTTAGTCTTTTGAGTATAAGTATATTACTAAAATTTATACTTTCAAATATAGGAGGTGAAACGATGAAGATATTTTTGGATAGGATTTTGCCCTTTGTATTAGCGGGGGTTTTTATCAGTAGTGTAGAGATTATAAAAGCGGAACCAAAAGAACAGGTTTTTAGGGATGGAATAAAAATAAAAGGTGATTGGTTATATTTAAATGGTAAGAAATTTTTCATAAATTCCGTAGGCTATGCGCCTTGGCGTCCAGGGCAATGGCCGGGAAGCAACAAAGTTGACTTAGTTCTAATAGAAGAAGATTTTAGACGTATTAAAGAAGCAAATTTTAACTCTATAAGGACGTGGGATGCTTTAAGTCCTGAAGAATTAGCTTTAGCTAAGAAATATGGACTCAAAGTGATTCAAGGAATTTGGATCGACCCCACGCGTAATTTCTCAGATCCTTATTTTATAAGAGATTCTTTAGAGTACGTAGCAAGGGTTGTAGAGTGGTCGAAAGATTATGATAATGTATTGATGTATTTAGTTATCACCGAACCAAGACAAGAGGCAGTTTTATATGCAGGTATTGATAACACTTTAAATTTCTTTAAAAAAATTAAAAATACTATTCAATCAATAGATAATAAACCCGTCTCTATGGACAGCTGGATCCCTATAGGATTTTTAGATCATTCCTTATGGGATATTATTACTTTCAATGCTTTTATGTTCGTACCCGAATCAATCAACAAGACCTTGGGATTCAGAAATTATGTAAGATGGTTTAAAGAAAATCATGCAAGAAATAAACCTTTATTTATTGGTGAAACAGGAGGATTTTCTATTTCAAGAAGGAGATTAAATGATATAGGCTTTGGTGGTAATACTAAAGGACAACAAGCCCAAGGCAATGTTAAGAGTATTAAAGAGTCTATCACTGCAGGAGTGGCGGGAGTCTGTACTGTGTCGTGGGTTGATACTTGGCATTATCCATCAGATCCCTCTACTCATGATGATCATCCTTGGGAATGGAGTGGGTTAGTTGGATTTAAAGATGTTAAAGATTTAGTAGGGAGCCCTCGGAAGACATACTATGCTTTAAAAGAATTTAATAAGCAAGATTTACTCTCACTTTTAGATAAAGCGGGAGAGAAGCAAAGAGTCAATTTAGCTTACCGTATTCACTTACATCCTGTAAAAGAGAATTACAAAGTTAATGAGACAATTGAAATAGAAATAAAGGTTACTGACCAAAAAGGGATACCCGCGGGTAGTAAGAGAGTAAAGGTAGGGTTCTTCTTGCCTATTGGCTGGAAAGAAGAAATTAAGAATGAGATAGTTGATAAAGAAGGAAGATTAATCGTTAGATGCGGATTACTTCCTGAGGATATTAGTCAATACCTTATTGTCTCTGCAGGTATTTTAGCTGAAAAGGGTGAAATAAAAAAAGGCGATCTTATATTTGTAAAATTAGAATCAACAAGAGTAACCGAAGATAGGGAATTCTTCGTTTACCAAGATAAAGATTCGCCTTCAAACCATTTCTATCCTACAGGTTGGACAGGTGACTACGAAGATTTAGGATTTAAGGATGACTGGGGATTAAAGCCTTATTCTGGTAAGAATTGTATAAAAATTATCTACTCAGCAAAGGGATCTTTAGGAGGAGGATGGGCGGGTATTTACTGGCAGAATCCTGCTTTTAACTGGGACAGAAAAGAGGGCGGGATAGATCTAAGCGGAGCAATCCACTTAACTTTTTACGCTAAGGGCTCCAAAGGAGGAGAAAGGGTTGAGGAATTTGGGATTGGAGGAAATCCACCCAATTCAGATAAGATTAATTTAGGACCGGTTATACTTACAAATAAATGGCAAAAATTCTGTATAGATTTACCGAAGGGAGACCTAAGTAATATTATCAATGGATTTTACTTTTTTATAAGGAAAGATTGCAATCCTTCTGGATGCATCTTCTTCTTAGATAATATCAAATACGAATTTTACACAGATTCTTCTATAGAATACAATTTAAACCCAGAATACAATTTAAACCCAAAAGGAGTTGTTCCTCAAAATACACCTACTTCCCCACAACGAAAAGTAGAAGCGTTTTTATTACAAAACTACCAAGATTTAAAAGAGCTTCTTCAGAAATTATTAGGATATGTTGATTTAACTAGAACTTTAACTATCGAATCTACTCCTAAAGTTGACAGATTAGGCTGGGTAGATTTTGGCCCACCTCTCATTTATCTCCGGTGGACTATATTGATTCATGCTCCACCTTTCTTTAATCAAGCTCTCCTTGTCAAGAAAATCTTACATTACTCCACTCACTCCTCAATTGATAATTACGCCTTTAATCTTAGAGTTTGTTCCCATACCCGGCTGCTGTGGGAGTTTTTAAAACCCGACTTTGACAGATCGCCTCTATGGCATCATAACTCATTGTTATTATTAGGGTTAGAAAAACTAAAATTTATTACCACAACTACCTTCGAAAAATTTAAGTTATTATTTATCAATAAATTACGATTTCTATTTGTTAAACCCGAGCTTAAATTTTCTCTCCCTATCCTCTCTATCTACATCTGCTATGAGATCTTCAAAAATATAGGAGTTCTTATTCCAGCAGGAATTCTTCCTCCATTTATATTCTGTCATTTCTCAGAGCCTCCAGAGCTCTTTAAATTAAACGGATGCGCACGTGCTCCTTCAGGAGGAGATACTACTATTTTGGTCGTGAATTGTATATTAACATGGAAAGATGGGCCAGGAGAAGCTAAGTTGCTTGATCTGAGAAAGGTCATAAGAGAGCTTGATACACTCCCTGAAGATTTGAGAGAAGAGATTAGAAAATTAGCTACTTCTCCAGTTAATACTGCTCAATCCATACTAACCAATCTGTTTAAAGGAATTCAGGTTTTGTTCTTTGGAGGTGTGATTCCTCATGAGATAGGAAATATTAAGAAGAAAATAGAAGTAGGAGATGCTTTCTGTAGACTCGATGTTGCTACTAGAACTACCGGTTCTTTACCATTCCAAGGCTATACAGGAAAGTATTCAGAGGAAGAAATTCTTCAGATGATAGAAAAAGCAAAATCAAGCAGTAGCGTGAGGAATCCTAATTTTGAAGAAAGATCCCTTTTACAGAAGACAAATAAAGAAGCAAACAGACTATTAGAAATCTTAATCAAAGCAGGAAAGATTACCCGTCCCCC
>DDKR01000150.1 GCA_002340085.1 Candidatus Omnitrophica bacterium UBA2593 | reverse complement strand
AAAAGATCTCCAACTACTCCGTAAGTGGAGAACTTGAAGATAGGAGCATAAGGGTCTTTGTTGATGGCAACGATTACTTTTGAGGACTGCATCCCTACTAAATGCTGGATTTGGCCTGAAATTCCCACAGCAATATATATCTTAGGACAGACAGTTCGACCAGTCTGACCAATTTGATGAGAATAAGATATCCAACCAGAATCTACTGCTGCCCGCGAGGCACCTACAGCTGCACCTAAAATTTTGGCTAAATCCTCAATCAGCTTAAAATTTTCTTTCTTTCCTAAACCCCTTCCACCTGAGACAATTATATCTGCTTCAGAAAGATTCACAGTCTCAATTATCTCTTCGACTAAATCTACTAATTTTGCACGCGAAGAGAGTAAATTCTCATCGAAATTCTCCTTGATTATCCTTCCCTTTCTATTCTTATCTGGTCTGGCTTCTCCAAATACTTTATGCCTTACAGTAGCCATCTGAGGTCTTTGATTTGGGGTAATGATCGTTGCCATAATATTTCCTCCAAAAGCAGGTCTTGTCTGTAAGAGAACTTTCTTAGATAAATCGATATCTAAACCTGTACAATCTGCAGTTAAACCTGTCTTTATCTTCACAGCTACCCTTGAAACTAAAGATCTGCCAATAGAGGTTGCTCCACACAAGAATACCTCAGGCTTATACTTCTGGATTAATTTTACCAAAACATTTGTATAGGGTTCATCTTGATAATTCTCTAATTCTTTTGCTTCGAGTAAATATACATTATCTGCTCCCCTCCAGATCAACTCATTTACCTTGTCTTCTATTCTATCTCCTAAAAGTACTGCTGAAACCACAGTATCTAATTTCTCTGCTAATTCTCTTGCTTTTCCCAATAATTCATAGGCTACTGACTGAATTTCTCCTTTTTTTTGCTCACAGAATACCCACACACCTTTATGTTCATCTAACCCTGGTCTTTCTAATTCTGGCCTTTCTAAAAGAATTGCCTTAGGTTTACAAACCTCAACACATCCACCACATAGATTACATCTTTCTAAATCTAAAATTGCCTTTTTATCCTCAATCTTTACTGCCGAAAACTGACAAACTTTCACACAGACCGAACACCCTGTACATCTCTCTAAGATTATCTTAATCATAGCTCTCTCTTCAATACTTCTACTAATCTCTCTATTATCTGATCTACTTCACCTTGAAGAATCTCTCCACCTAGGCGTCGAGAAGGTGTAAATATCTTAATCACTTGGGTAGGAGATCCTTTTAGACCAATATCTTCGGGTAATAAATTTAAATCTTTGCGTGTCCATCTGTTAATATTTATCTGTTTCGCCCGTATTAAACCTTTCAGAGAAGCCAATCTCGGCTCATTTATCTCTTTTACTACAGTAATCAGTGCAGGTAAAAAAACTTCAATCACCTCATATCCTTCTTCTGTCATCCTCTGAAATCTTGCAATTCCCTCCTTTATCTCTTCAATCTTTTTTACATAGGTGACCTGAGGAATATCTAAATGAGCAGAGACCCCTGGGCCTACTTGAGCTGTATCTCCATCTGAGGCTTGCTTACCACAGATTATTAAATCATAATTCTTTAATTTCTGAATCGCACAAGCCAATACATAGCTTGTGACGAATGTATCTGATCCAGCAAGGGTTTTATCTGTAATTAAGATTGCTTCATCACATCCTAAAGATATAGCTTCCCGCAAGGCCTCTTCAGCCTGAGGAGGCCCCATACTAATTACTGTAACTTTACCTGAATACTTTTCTTTTAAACGAACAGATTCCTCAATCGCATACATATCGAATGGATTTATGATCGATTTTACTCCTTCTCTAATCAAAGTATTTGTCTTTGGATCTATCTTAATCTCTTGAGTTGTATCAGGAACCTGTTTTATACAGACAACGATATCCATATTTTATCTCTTGAAGGTAAAAACATATCTATCGATTCTATTTAGATCTTCCTCTTTAATCTCCATAAACTCTATCCCTGCATCAAATCTCTTACCCTTAATTGGACTACCAATGATGAATTCTTTGACCCAAACTACTCTACCTGTAGCGTTAATAGGTATTTTATCTTCAGGAAGGTATATCTCCAAATCCAAAATATCTGATTCTTTTAACTCTTCATAAGCAATGAGACAAATACCTCCTTTACTGATGTTCTTGGTAAGTGATAATTCTTCTTCTAAAAAAGAAAGTTTTTTGTAGACGACATCAACCAAAGCATTCAGGCGTACAAACCTCCTTCCCTCTTGCTGGTTCTCCATATCCACCTCCTTAATCCACCTCCTTAAATGATTCAATTAAGTACTTTTATTTTAAGGCCTCCTTAATCAACTGAAGGGCAATGATATTCCTCTGGATCTGATTTGTCCCTTCATAGATTTGAGTGATCTTTGCATCACGCATGTATTTTTCTATGGGATAGTCCTTCATATAACCGTATCCGCCAAATATCTGAACACAATCAGTAGTTACTCTCATCGCCACATCTGAAGCGAATAATTTTGCCATTGCCGATTCCTTTGCTATATCTAACTTTCCTGAATCTATGGTTTTGGCTACTGAATACACCAAACTTCTTGCTGCCTCAATTTCAGTTGCTGTGTCAGCTAACATAAACTGTATCCCTTGGAAACTAAAGATTGATCTTCCAAATTGGACCCTCTCTTTCGCATATCTTATAGTCAAATCTAAAGCTCCTTGAGCAATTCCTACTGCCTGAGCAGCTACTCCTGGTCGAGAGATATCGAATGTCTTCATCGTAATGACAAATCCCATTCCTTCTTTTCCCAATAGATTCTCTTTAGGAATCTTGCAATCAGAAAAGATGAGCTCTCGGGTCACCGAAGCACGAATACCGAGTTTATCTTCTTTCTTTCCAAAACTAAAGCCAGGAGTACCCTTCTCAATGATAAATGCTGATGCTCCTCTTGCTCCTTTTTTAGGATCAGTCATAGCAATTACTACATAGACAGAAGCTTCTCCTCCGTTGGTAATAAAATGTTTTGTTCCATTCAAGATATAAAAATCACCTTCTCTTTTTGCTTGAGTCTTTATGTTAGATGCATCTGAACCTGCTTCAGGCTCAGTCAAAGCAAAGGCAGCCAAAGTCTTACCACTCGCTAAATCAGGTAAGTATTTTTTCTTCTGTTCTTCATTTCCATAGAGAATTATAGGAAATGTTCCTAAGGCCGAGGCAGCATAACAAACTGCTATTCCTCCACAGACACGTGATAGTTCTTCTGTAGCAATACATAGATTTAGGAGTCCACCAAATTTTGTCTTTATGAAACCCTCATAAGCTTCAGGAATGAAGACTCTAAAGAGATCAGATTCTCCTAAAAGCTTCATAATCTCTGAAGGAAACTCTGATTTTTCATCTAAGTCTTTAGCAATTGGTGAAATCTTCTCTTGGGCTATCTTTCTACATAGGTCTCTAATCATAATTTGTTCTTCTGTAAATTGATAGTCTATCATCTCTTTCTTCCTCCTTAGTTTTTATATATTCATAACTGTTTTATTAATGCTGTCTCTTTACAATCAGGAAACTTTGGGCACTTTATACACTCTTGCCAAATTCTATGCGGAAGTCTTTCTTTAGAAATTTTCTTGAACCCAAATCTTTTAAAATAATCTGGAGAGTAACTCAGGACAAATACTTCTTTTACTGTGAATTCCTTTGCCTCTTTTAATGAAGCCTCTACCAAAGCAGAGCCTATTCCTTTATTTTGGAAAGATTCTTCTACAGCTAAAGACTTTATTTCAGCTAAATCCTTCCAACTGAGATGTAAAGCACAACAACCCAAAATCTTTCTCTTTTCTGTATATACCCAAAAGTCCCTCAAGTTCTCATAGAGTTCGTTCAATGAACGTGGTAACATTAAACCTTTCTCAGCATAGAAATTGATCAATCTTTGAATCCCTTTAATATCGAAAGGTTTTGCCTTTCTAATCATCTTAAAAAGAATATCTCTAATATTCCTTTTCTAATCAACATTACTGCAATGGAAGCCAATAATATATCGGTGACTTTAGAGAACGCCCTTATACCTGCCTGTCCAAATAAACGCATCACAAATTCAGAATTTAAGAATACCAACCATACAATTAGCATATTTAAGATTAAGGAGACCACGACACAGATCACACCAAAGCTATCTACTAAGATCAGGATTATTGTAAGGACTGCAGGACCTGTAATAAGAGGAGTTCCTAAAGGAAAGATACCCACATCTCTATAATTTTCTGATAAAAATATTTCTTTTGCTCTTGTAGGTAAAAGAAGGTATACGGAAATGATAAATAGAAGGATGCCACCTGAGATCTTAAAGTCAGAGATAGTTACCCCCATTACTCTTAATATCCATTTGCCCACAAACATAAAGGCCAAAGCCAAAATTAGAGCAGTAGTTACAGATTCGAATATAATCTTCTTTCTCTGTTTTAAGGTTAGTCCTTCAGTCAATGCGATGAATAGAGGAATATTTCCTAAGGCATCCATCGCAATGAACAAAGGTATGAAAGAAAGAATATAGGGTTTAAAGAATGACATTGATTAAGTGAGGTAAAGTTATTCAAGTTAGGGAGTTATTCACGTTAGTCAAGTAACTTCCTAACTCACCTAACTTTACCTAACTTCCTAACTCCTTTCTAATATTGACTTCTATTATACATAACCTAAAGGATAATGGCAAGAGACTAAATGACCAGATTCCTTTTCTTCTAAGTTGGGTTCCTTTTCTCTGCAGATATCCTTTGTATATGGACAACGTGGGTAGAATCTGCATCCAGGAGGAATCTCAGAACCCGAAGGTACTTCTCCTTTCAATGAAGTTCTCTTTTGTTCTGCAGAGGCTAAAAGAATAGATGTGTATGGATGAAGGGGTGTTTTAAAGATAGATTCTGTAGGGCCCGACTCCAATATCTTTCCTAAATACATCACACAGATCCTATCTGAGACCTTCTGGATTAGCCTCAAATTATGAGAGATAAAGAGATAGGTAAGAGAAAACTCTTCCTTTAACCTTTGAATTAAATTAAGGATCTCTGATTGGATAAGGATATCTAAAGCAGATACCGGTTCATCTAAGATTAAAAATT
>DDKR01000156.1 GCA_002340085.1 Candidatus Omnitrophica bacterium UBA2593 | reverse complement strand
TGGCTAAATCTGAGTTTTTGGCTATAGAAGATGCGGTTGAGGATTTAGCTAGGAGGATCGTTGGACGCACAGTTGAGGTGTGGTAGGTGGTATATTTATTTGTAGGAGAAGATGAGATCTCAAAGAAAAGGAAATTAGATTCTTTAAAGAGAGAATCCCTCTCAAAAAATACCAAAGAATTCAACTATAATATTCTATATGCTAAAGAGATAGATTTTTTAAAATTTAAAGAATTACTAAGAAGTTCTTCGTTTGGAGGAAGTATTAGATTAATTTTAATTAAAGACGCCTCGAGTTTATCTGTACCTCTAAAAGAATTTATCCTCTCTTATTTAAAAAACCAAGATCCAAAGACAATTCTGATAATCGATATAAAAAATTTTGATTCCAAAGATAAATTTATCTCTGAGATATCTAAGCATGCAAAAGTTTTAAGATTTAGAGCTCTTCAAAAGATTAATGCATTTGACCTGGCAGAAGCTTTAGAAAAAAAAGATTTGATTTTAAGTCTAAGTATCTTATCTAAATTACTCTCTAAAGATGAAAGGCCAGAAAAGATTTTAGGTGGTTTAAGATATAAATGGATGAATGATCTTTTAGGATTTACTGAGAGAAAAGAAAGAATCTCTTTACTTTTAGATACAGATCTTAACCTAAAGAGAGGAAGATTAAAACCTGAATTTGCCTTAGAGTTGCTTATAACTAAATTATGTCTCCGGGGTAAAAATAACTTAGGAAGATTGAATTGTAGCTTTATTTAGCTTAAGACAAAGCCGAGAGCTTAGGCGGTGAGCTTTATTGGGATGAATGACTCTTTTCTTTGCAGCTTTGTCTAATTTAGAACAGACCTTAGAAAAGAAAGACTTTGCTTTCTCAATACTATTTGATTTTAAGAGCGCCTGAAATTCTTTGATCGTCTTTTTAAGATCCTGTTTTATTCTCAAGTTACGCAGGCGCCTTTTTTTATCTTTGCGCAATTGTTTTAAAGCACAATGTCTATGAGGCATACCAACATTGTATTATAGCCCTTCTCTTATGTCAAATAATAATTCTCTAATCAAATCTGCAGGTCTAATCGGTTTTGCTACTGTTTGTTCACGTATCTTAGGATTCGTCAGAGATATTGTTATTGCTAAATTCTTTGGGACTGGAATTTTTGCTGAGGCATTCTTTGTTGCCTTTAGGATTCCTAATCTCTTAAGGGAATTGGTGGGTGAAGGTGCGGCAAATGCTGCATTTGTCCCGGTCTTTACCGAGTATCTTGTTCAGAAAGATAAAACTCAATTAGAGAGATTGATACAAACTATGTTTAAAATTTTATTCTTAGTTTTGAGTACAATTGTAGTTGTAGGAATCTTTTTCTCGTCCCCACTCGTCAAAATCATTGCTCCTGGCTTTGTTATTGATTCGGCAAAATTCTCTTTAACGGTGAGACTTACCCAAATTATGTTCATTTATCTTCTCTTCATTGGCTTGACTGCTTATCTGATGAGTATTCTACACACATTTAAACATTTCTTTACTCCTGCCTTTGGACCATGCCTTTTAAATATCTCTCTTATATTCTCAGCGATCTTCTTTTTCTCAAAGTTAAAAGAACCTGTATACAGTTTGGCTATCGGTGTCCTTTTAGGAGGAGCCATGCAATTTGCTATTCAAACTCCTCCTATATTTAGAAAGAAGATCTCTTTCCGTCTTTTTTCTCATAGTTTACACTTTACAGATCCGGGAGTAAAAAAGGTCTTCAAATTGCTCCTTCCTCGTCTATTCGGCTCAGCAGTCTATCAATTGAATGTCTTCGTTGATACTATCTGTGCCTCTTTAGCTGAGATCACAGGAATAGGTGCTGTAGCTGCTATATACTATGCTAACCGTATCATTCAATTCCCTTTAGCTGTATTTGGCATTGCTTTATCTACAGTCATTCTTCCTTCTCTATCTCATGCATATTCTTCGAATAATTTTGGGGAATTAAATAGGACACTGATTCTTTCTTTGAGGACGATAATTTTATTTCTTCTGCCCTGCGGAATACTCTTATTTGTCCTTTCTCGGCCAATTGTGTGTATCTTCTTTGAAAGGGGAAATTTTTCTTCCTACTCTACATCTATTACCTCTCAGACACTCTTATTTTATTGTTTTGGATTGATCTTTTACGGAGGAACAAAGATTTTGATCTCAGGGTTTCATTCTCTCCAAGACACAAAGACCCCAGTAAAGATCGCCTCAATCTGTCTTTTGATTAATCTTCTTCTTAATTTAATCCTTATGTTTCCTTTAAAAGTTGGAGGTATTGCTTTAGCTAGCTCTATTTCCAGTTTAGTTAATTTCCTTACACTCTTCTACCTTCTTAAAAAAAGGATTAAACCATTGGAGTTCAAACCACTCTTTATCTTTTTTCTAAGAGTCCTATTATTAGGACTTCTTTGTGGGATGATAGTTTATTCTGCCTGGAATTTCCTTTTTATAAATATCTTACCAATCTTAAGATTAATAATCTGCGGAATCTTAGCCCTCTTGTCTTTTTTTATAGGATGTGCTATCCTTAGAATTAAAGAGGTAGATCTGTTATGGAGATTGAAAGAATTTTAAAAGAAGCCCCTCGGAGTTGTGGTGTATATATTATGAAGGATAAATTTGGGAAGATCCTCTATGTGGGTAAAGCCAGATCTTTAAAAAAGAGGATCTCATCCTATTTTCAAAAGATACAGCATCCACAGAAGATAGAAAGATTAATCTTAGAGGTATCTGATATTGAATTTATCCCTACCGGCTCTGAACAGCAAGCTCTTTTATTAGAGACAAACCTGATCAAAGAAAATCAACCTAAATACAATATAAGCTATAGGAACAACAAGAGTTTTCCTTATATTAGGATAACCGATGAGGAATATCCTGCAATATACATGTGCAGAACAAGAAAGAAAGAAAGGGAGAGATATTTCGGTCCTTATACAAATGTAAAGCTCTTACGTTCTGCTTTGAAAGATATCCGTAGAGTCTTTGGATTTAGATCTTGTAAAAGGTTACCTAAGACAGCTTGTCTTTATTTTAGATTGAATCTCTGTCCTGCTCCTTGCATAGGAAATATCTCTAAGAGAAAATATAGAAGATTAATTAAGGATATATGTCTCTTCTTAGAAGGAAAACACAAAGACTTACTTGATCTCTATTTTAAAAAGATGGGGTTTTTCTCTGAGAGAAAAAAATTTGAGAGGGCAGCAAAGATTAGAGATAGAATAAGAGCAATCTCCTCTCTATTTACTTTTACCGGACAATTAGAAGAGCTAAAGAGATTACTTGGTTTGATGAGACCACCAAACAGAATTGAAGCATTTGATATCTCATCGATTTCAGGTTCTGAGAAGACAGGTGCAATGATCTCTTTTTATATGGGCTCACCTGATAAGAAGAATTATAGACGTTTTAAGATAAAAGAGGTTGAAGGCGTAGATGATTACAAATGTTTAGAGGAGATCTTAAGGAGAAGATATAGAAGGGTAATTGAAGAGAACTTACTATTACCTGATTTGATTATCATTGATGGAGGAAAGGCTCACTTGAGTTGTGCCGAAAGAGTCTTAAAAGAATTAAGCTTAGAGATTCCTGTTTTGGCTGTTGCCAAATCCCATCCCTCTATGCAAAGGCAAACTGAAGAGATCTTTCTCTCTAAAAGACCTAAACCTTTAGATATCCCTTTAAATTCAGAATTCTTTCATCTTATCCAACGCGTAAGAGACGAAGCTCATAGGTTCGCAATTAAATACCATCGGATCTTGAGGAGGAAGAAAATAATTGGTCGATAAAAGTATGAGCTTTTTTGCTAAAAAGGTTTATAGAGTTGTATTGGGTATACCAATGGGTGAAGTACGCACTTATAAATGGGTAGCAAAGAAAACAGGTAGACCAAAAGCATCTAGAGCAGTGGCAAATATCTTAAAGAAAAACCCTTTACCTCTAATCATTCCCTGCCATAGAGTCATACGAAAGGATGGATCTGCAGGAGGATACCTATGGGGTAAGAAATTTAAAAAGAGATTATTGGAATTAGAGAAGACCCTTTCTGAGCAAATTTTTTGATATAATAAGAGAGGAGGAAGACAAGAGATGAAAATAAAAGATCTATTGAAGGCTATGATAGAAAAAAATGCTTCTGATTTATTTATTCGTATAGGTAGCGTTTTAAGATTGAGAATCGATGGCAAAGTCGTTCCATTTGGTACAGAGGTCTTTAAAATCGGTGATATAGAGAACATTTTAAAAGAACTTATTACTGATGAACAGTATGAACAATTTAAAACTCAAAAGGACTTTGATTTCTCTCTTTACTCAAAAGAATTCAATTGCAGATTTCGTATAAGTGTATTTGTCCAGCGTAATTCATCTTCTTTGGTTATCCGCAGTATCCCTCAAGAGACTAAGACATTTGAAGAGCTGAGTCTACCATCAGATGTCTTTAAAAAATTGTCCTTAGAAGAAAGGGGGTTGGTACTTTTGACTGGAGCTGCTGGTTCAGGAAAATCCACAACTATTGCCGGTATGATCGAATACATAAATACCAATTGCCAAAAACACATTCTCACTGTGGAAGAACCCATTGAATTCACTTTTAAAGACAAAAACTCAATTATCAATCAAAGAGAATTGGGAAAGGATGTAATTTCTTATCCTGTTGCTTTGAAAGCATTTACTTTACAGTCACCCGATGTAATCTTTATTGGAAATATAAGGGATCCTGAGACTATGTCTGCCTGTCTTACAGCTGCTGAAACAGGGGTTTTAGTCCTATCGACTTTACATACGGTAAATGCTTCTCAGACGGTCTTGAGAATCATAAATTTCTTTCCTCCGCATCAACACGAACAGATAAGAATACAGTTATCTTTATTGTTGAAAGGAGTTGTTTCTTTAAGATTGATTCCCTTAAAAGAAGGTGTAGGGCGAATTCCTGCTTATGAAGTAATGGTTTTAACTCCCACTATTTCAAGGTTGATTCGAGAGGGTAAGATCTGGGAGATGCCAAAATATATTGGAGAAGGTCAACTCTTCGGTATGAGGACATTCAATCAATCTCTGTTAGAATTGGTAAAAAAAGGAAAAATCTTAGAAGAAGATGCTTTGAGATTTTCTGATAACAGAGATGAATTTGGACTTTTATTAAGAGGCATAAAAAGCTAAGATGCAGGATTTAAAGGAAAAATTAGGCCAGATTAAAGAGAAGTTAAAAGAATTAAAGGTTTTCCTCGATATCGAGAGAAAAGAGAAAAGAATAGAAGAACTCAATCTTATAATGTCGAAACCTGATTTTTGGAAAGATACAGAGGGATCGGCTAAGATAATTGAGGAACTAAAAGGGTTAAAGCAGGGGGTTTTAGCCTGGCAGAAGTTATTTGAGAAAGCCAAAGAGATTGAAGAGTTTATAGTCCTAGCCGAAGAAGATAAAGAGTTGTTTGATCGATTAAAAGAAGACACAGATATATTAGAAGAGGATATCTCTAAGATAGAATTTAGTCTTCTGTTGAGTGGTGAATTTGATAGAGATAGTGCTATACTTTCTATAAATGCGGGTGCGGGAGGAACTGAGGCCTGCGACTGGGCAGGAATGCTCTTAAGGATGTATTCGCGATGGTCTGAAGATAGAGGATATAAAGTTAAAATGACTGATATTTTACCTGCTGAGGAAAAAGGTGTAAAGAGTGCTACAGTATTAATTGAGGGTGAATATGCCTATGGGTATTTAAAAGCAGAGAGAGGTGTTCATAGACTTGTAAGGATATCTCCTTTTGATGCCTCCAAGAGAAGACATACATCTTTTGCTTCTGTAGATGTGATTCCCGACATTGAAACAGATGTTGAGGTTAAAGTTGAAGAGAAAGATTTACAAATTGAGACATTTAGGTCTTCAGGTCCAGGTGGTCAGCATATGCAGAAGACAGATTCAGCAGTAAGGATTAAACATACCCCTACAGGTATCACAGTCCAATGTCAGAATGAACGCTCACAGTATCAAAACAAACAGACCGCTCTAAAGATCTTAAAAGCCCGGTTATTTGAATTAGAGCAAGAAAAGAAAAAGGAAAAACTCGCTG
>DDKR01000008.1 GCA_002340085.1 Candidatus Omnitrophica bacterium UBA2593 | reverse complement strand
TTTACAATCGATTTAAATCAGGACTTACCCCGTGGAAAGATTCAACTCTTTGTATTAGATACTACCAATAACTTAGCTTCTAAGATTTGTGAAGTAGTCTTCATCGATCCAGAAGGTATAGTATTTGATTCAATAACAGGTAGTCCGATCAAAGGAGCTGAGGTTACCTTATATAATGCAAACACAAATCTACCTTGTGGACCAGGAGAAATTTCCCCTGTAGTCAATCCCTATATAACCGGTGCAGATGGCTATTATAATTTCAATGCTATAGATGGAGATTATTACTTACGTGTAAATGCTACAGGTTATATCTTTCCTTCTGCTTTGTCTGTTTTTCCATTGCTAATTGATACTGGTTCTAAAGGAGAAGTATTTACTATTGCTGGGGTTCCTTTGACAATTAACTTACCTATGGATGCAGAAGGTAGTCTCTTGAAGATAGAAAAAGATGTAAATAAGAGAGAAGTGACAATTGGTGATATTCTTACTTATACAGTTACCATAAAGAATGAGACTACAAGTGATATAAAAGATGTGTATCTAGAAGATAAGATTCCCGCTGGCTTTAAATATATCCAGAGAAAAGTAATCTTAGATGATAACCCAATTTCTGATCCCGCAATCAGTCGCACACTTACTTTCAATATTGGTACTGTAGCTGCTAATACTGTCCGTACACTCAAATACCAGTTAATTGTAGGTAGTGGGGTTGGCTTTGGTAATTATGAGAATATTGCCTTTGCAAAGTATCTTAATGGTAAAAGACTTTCTAATATAGCTACAAAGTCAGTAAAAGTAGCACCTGATGTATTATTTGACTTAGGGACTGTAATTGGTAAGGTCTTCAATGATATAAATGAGAATGGTATGCAGGATTTAGGAGAAGAGACTATTCCTTATGCGCGCATTGTTACTGAAGAAGGCGTTGTAATTACCACTGACAAAGATGGTAAATGGCATCTAACTGGCCTTCTTCCAGGAAGGCATCTATTCAGAATAGATGAATCAAGTCTACCTGAAGGTTCATATTTGACAACAGAGAAAGCAGTTATAACTGAAATCAGCAGAGGTATTTTAAGTAAAGTAAACTTTGGAGTCAAAATTCCTCCAGAGAAATTAAGAGAGATAAAAGGATTAGATCTACAGATCTCCCAAGAAAAATCTCCACCTCAACTAAGACTCAATGTGGCTCTATATCCTGATAACTTAGGAATGAAAGAGGGCTTGTTAGTAGATGAGCCTGTATTTAAGATCTACACCAATTATCATCTCTTCATCAAAAAATGGAGGTTAGAAGTCTTTGAGAAAGATACAAAGCAATTATTTAAGAGATTTGAAGGTGAAGACCTTGATTATGAGAATACCATCTCCTGGGATGGTCTTTCTGATGAGGATGAATTAGTCGAAGCTGGAAAGACCTATTATTACATCTTGACAGTCTGGAACAAAAAAGGTAAATCTGATACAGTGATAGCAAAAGAATTTAAAGTTGAGGAATTGAAGAAAGAAGAGGCACTCAAAAGATTTACACTCACAACCCAAGAAAAAGAAAGAGAATTTAAAGAATGGGATCAATCCCAGAAAAAACTAACCGCTCTTGAAAGACAGACAATCTCAGTCAAAGGAGAGACAATAAAGATCAAAGCCCAAGCCCAAAAAGAGAGAACTCAATTAAGGTTGAGTTTAGATGAAAAGGTTTCAATTCCGGTCATCTCTGAAGAGAAGACCGACATAGAGATTATTCTACCTGAAGGTATACATAAACTTAGAGTTATTCAGGAATCTCCTAAAGGTGAATCTGAATCTATCTATGAAAAACAGCTTAAAGTTGGTGATGACTATCTCTTCTTTGTCATCTTAGGTGATCTTAAAACAGGTTACACATTTAGTAGAGGAAATATTGAACCTATACAAGTAGAGGATAAATTCAAAGAAGGCTTCTGGAAAGAAGGAAGATTAGCCTATTATCTAAAAGGAAAGATCAAAGGAAAGTATTTGGTTACTTCCAGTTTCGATACTAACAGACAAAGAAAAGAGCTCTTCAAAATCATCGATCCTAAGAAATACTATCCTGTCTATGGTGATGCTGCAAGTATAAATTATGAAGCAACAGACACCCAAGGTAAACTCTATTGTTTGATCCAATGGGATAGGTCAAAAGCAATCTGGGGTAATTATTCTACTGGCTTCAGCGAGACAGAGTTTGCTAAATTCAATCGCACCTTATATGGAGCAAAACTCCATTATGAATCTGTCTCTACTACCAAGTTTGGCCAGCCAAATACCAAGTTAATATTATTCGATGCAAAAGTAAAACAACTTGCTTCTCACAACGAATTTACTGGAACCGGAGGCTCCTTATATTACTTAAAGCACAAAGATATTGTTGAAGGATCAGATTCGGTAAGAATAGAAGTGCGTGATAAGATTACAGGCCTAGCTCTCGCAAGCTTAGAACAGAAGAACGGTATTGACTATCATATAGACTATTCACAAGGCAGAATCCTTTTCTGGAAGCCTGTCTCTA
>DDKR01000115.1 GCA_002340085.1 Candidatus Omnitrophica bacterium UBA2593 | reverse complement strand
GTAGAATCTATCGTCCCTCGTCCATCATCTATCGTCTTTCGTATCCTACCTCCATCACCATCATAGATGAATCTGGTGATCTTTCCTAATTCATCTACTTCAGTTAATCGATTCTCTATGTCATATTTGAAGGTTTTGTTTTTGGCAGAGATCATATTTCCATTCTTATCGTATTGGTAGGAATAGCCAGCAGCAGAAGTTAAAGCATGAGGACCTGCACCTAATCCATAGGTCATTACACCTATATCAGATTTATAGATCATATTACCAATAGAATCGTATTGGAAGGAGAGGTTAGTATAACCCCCATTTGGATCAGGGGTGTTATTTGCCTGGATTAAGCGGTCTAAATCATCATATAGGAAAGTCCGGACATTTGATCTTAGGTTGTCAGTGAGGGTGGTGAGATTTCCATTTTTGTCAAAGGTATAGTTGAGGTCTTGGTAGGTAGCAAGTTGCGAAGAGTGAAATGTGAGAATACGGCTTAGGCGAAGATCCTGACCATAGGTATAGTTGGTTTGGGTTTGGTTTCCATAATAGATACTCTTGATTTGACCTAAAGCATTGTATTCGATGTCAGAGACATAGTAAACAGAATTTATAGGATCAAATACTTTCTTCAATAAGCCAGAATAGGAACTGTAGAGGTATTGGATGATAGAATTATCTGGATAAGTAAGTCTTGTAAGTCTATCTAAGAGATCATATTCTCTGATTACTGTATACTGACTACCATCTATTCTTTTAATGGATTTTGTCTCTCTTCCTAAGATGTCATAGAAAAACTCAGTCTCACCAGATAGATCTATAACTTTAGAGAGCCTACCAGTAGAATTTGGTTTAGAAGGATCATCATAGATATAATTTACAAGGTTTTTGCCTTCAGCTGATTTAGAGATTAATCGGTTGAGTGAATCGTAGCTGAATTCAATGGTTTGGTCTTTGCTGTCAGTCTGTTTGATTAAATTTCCTAAAGAATCATACTCATAACTCCATTCACCCATATCTGGGTCTTTCATCTTAAGTTTTCTTCCTAAAGAGTCGTAGAAAATTTGAGTAACATTTCCTTTGGAATCAGTAATCTTTGTTAGATTATTCTGGGTGTCGTATTCATAGTTAGTCTTAAAGATACCCTCAGAGGTAAATTCAATTATTTCAACTATATTTCCATAGATATCTTTTTTAGTTCCTCTTTTGTTACCTTTAGGATCTGTAACTTCTGTATAGAGAAGAGAGATGTAATTAATGAGGCTCTCGGTATCTTTTGAAGTACCGGCAAAGTCTGAGATGGTCTTCTTAAGTCGGCCTCGGGTGTCATATTCATATCTTGTGTAAGAGATCTTATTTGGGTCTTCATCGATATAATGAGGTAGGGATTCAGCAATTACCAAACCCCTCTCATCATAAAAGGTTTCAGTAACGATGTATCTTGAAGATTTTGCGTCTTCGCCTGAGGAGACAGTCTTATACAGTCTTCCTAAGCCATCAGTATATTCGGTCTTAATCAGATCACCTTCAGCTGCTTTCTGGATAGTTACTTTGGTGTTAAAGTCAGGATAGTTATAAGTTGTAGTTATCTGACCAAAGGCATTTTCTATTTGGGTGACTCTGCCTAAAGAGTCATAGAAAGTGGAGGTAACCGCACCATTTGGATCAGTAGAAGACTTTACTGCTCCAAATCTTAGGTCATAGGTATAATTGACTGTATGGCCTAAAGGATTGGTGATTTTTTCAGGATAGGTGTAGAATACAGTCTCATAATCAGTAGTAGTCTTCCTTCCTAAAGCATCACTTGTAGAGGTCAAATTACCAAAGGAGTCATAAGAATAAAGAGTAGGAATAAAACTTACAGTCTTAGTTAAGGGATTATAAAGCCAGATCTCCTCAGAGATTAGATTTCCTCTTTCATCGTATTCAGTGAAGTTTTTCTTAGATACGGTATTTTTGTCTTTATCTTTTAAAGAGATCTGGATTGGACGGTTGAAGCCAGATTTAGTTGAAGAGTTGTATTGGTAAGCTGAAGAATACAAAGTTAGAGTTGATCTTATATCTGGATTTGAGATATCACCTTCTGCTATTTCTTCTATGAGGTTACCGATATTATCATAGATAAATCTGGTTCTGGTGGTAAGGTGAGTACTGTCTTCTTCATAGACTGTGGTGGTCTTTTCAACCAAAGCAGGAAAGCCTAAGAATCTATTCTTTGAGCCAGACTTTTTGACTTGGTAGGTGTTTAAGGTTTGGCTGATCTTTCTGTTATTCCTATCATAAGCTATGATCTTTTCGATTTGACCTTTTAAGCTACCATCTTGACCTGGCTTTCCTTGGTAAAAATAGGTCTCAGTGTAATTTCTGGTTACAGGATCAGTTACTCTCACCTTCCCAAATCCTCTAAATTCTCTGTCTTCAGCATCATAATAACCACCTGAAAAGGAGAAATCCTGGGTATAGACAGCAGTTCTACTTTGAGGAAATGTATTGATAAGACTTATTGATGAGGCAACATAGATAGGAAAAGGTAAGAAATCGTTTTCAGATTCTGCAGCATAGGTGTAGGTGATTTTGGTCTTTGCACCTATACCATTATCTATCTCAGTTAAGAGGTCTGAAGGTTTGTCTTTTGAGAGCTTGACTTTCCAGCGGTCAATTCCAATACCATCTCTATCAAAACAAGCTGCATCGGATACACCATCACCATTGAAGTCACCAGTAGTAGCAGATTCATCTGTATCTGTACCAAAGCCATCTAACCATACACCTTTATCTATAAATCTTCTACCAGTTGAGATAGCATAGTACCATCTACCTGTAGATTTATTCTGCCAACCTATATCGGTTAGGCCATCATTGTTAAAGTCAGAGATTAAAGGATCTTTATTGATAGCAAATCCTGTGATCTGGGTCTCTTCATCTACAAAGGCTTTGGAATTTGAGAAAGCGGCTCTAAATTCACCTGAGGATTTTTTGAATAAACAGATGTCAGTTAAAGAATCACCATTGAAATCACCTGAAAAAGCAATGTAGTCTGTACCAGAATCAGTCAGCCAGGTGTTAGGTTGGCTGAACCCAGAGCCTGTTCCTAAGGCTACTTTGACTTCACTTGTCTCTGGATTATAGAGAGCAAGGTCTGTGAATTTATCACCATTGAAGTTACCAGTAAATGGTTGCCAGGGGTAGACAGTAATCGTATCACAGACTGTGTGTTTTTTACATGTTTTTACAAATAAGATCTTCTTACACACCTTAATCTCTCTACATATCTCTTTCTGATAAGATACAGAGAAAGGAACATTCAGCCAAGTTCCAGAGACAGAAAACTTTGAACCCGTAGAAAGTGCAATCTTTAATTCACCAGTAGTAATGTTGTAGATTCCTATATCGGTTCTTCCATCACCATTAAAGTCTCCACCCAAAGGTTGCCAATCCTTTGATATGCCAAAATCAGTCAACCAATCTACTGCATTCCTGAATACTCCTCTATCTGAAAGGCAGATCTCCCAGGTACCAGTATCAGAGTTATGTAGTCCTAAATCAGTTAAGGCATCTCCATTGAAATCACCCATTACAGGATTGATACTCTCTCTCTTCACATCAGGATCAACGACATCTACACCTATTATAGTCTCAGTTGAAGAGAGTCCTTCTGAATCAGTAATAGTTACGGAAATTGTGTGATCACCTATCTCAGAGAAAGAAGTAGAGGTGCTATAGGTGTCAACTATACTTCCTGAAGCAATTTCAGAATCATCCTTCTCTAAGGAAAAGCTCATCTGATCTCCATCTGGGTCTTTAGCAGAGATAGTAATTGTGATTTCTTCGTTTGGTCTGACTGTGTATTTACTCAGAGTTAAGCTAACTTCAGGTGCCTGATTGGTATTGTTGATAATAACCTTCACATCTTGAGAGACTGTATCTATCTTATCAGAAGCAGTAACCTTGATAATATAGGTTCCTGCATCATCATAACCAGTCAGCCACTTACCTTGGCTGTCGAAAGGTAGAGAAAAATAGAGGTGGATTGGGTCTCCATCTGGATCAGAAGCAGAAGGCTTAATCACTACTAAATCTCCTTCATTGGCAATGATATCTGGAATGGGTTCTAATACAGGTGGATGGTTGAAATTTCCCACATTGACTAAGATTGATTCGGTATCAGTTAGGCCTTTAGGATCTGTGACTGTGACTCTTGTAGTATAATGGCCTTTGCTCTCAGGAGGTGTCTGCCAAACAGCTTCAGAGAACCAAGAGTCTTCTTTCTTATATCTCTTTGTTTCACTAAAGAAATCACTGTAGGAGAATTCCAAATCATCTCCATCTAAATCGTATGCTTCTACAATCAGGGTAATTAAGTCTCCTTCTTTTATGAGAGAAGGTGTTAATTTCGTCTCTAAGATTACCGGTTTATTATTGGCACCTTGGGTATCTTTTACTTGAAGAACGACTTTGTTGCTTGGGGTTGTGCTTCTTTCTGAATCTGTGGCATAGAAGTAGACTTTTTCTGCGCCATACCAATCTTCGGGTTGAGAGAAGCTGACTATGTGGGTGTCAGGGGCAATGGTTACTTTAATTTGAGAATTACCACTTACAGTATAGGTGAGAGGGTAACCTTCCGGGCTCAAAAAATAATCATCTAAATCAAAGGCATTTTCCTTAGATGAATTTACTGACCAGCTCTGATAAGGGATATTCTGGGTTAAGATGGGTGGATTAGGTTGAATAGTGGGAATAAAACCAGAGTCTAAAACATAATTTCTACTTACAAGCCTTCCTGCACAAATTTCTCCAATTGTATCCTGCCAGAGTCTGAAAGTAGAGGTAGTGCGATTCCTTCCACCTTCATTTAGAACAGCAGAGGTTAATTTATAATTTACACTAAAAGCTGAAAAAGCAAAGACATCTCTGACGGGACCAAAAGCAAAGAGATATAGAATTATTAACACACAAGTATTACCCTTAAAGAATAGATTGTGCTGACCCAAGAAGCTACTCATAATTTCTCTGCTTTTATAATTAGGTGTCTACCAAAAAGTAATTCTTTTAGAAACATTATCTTGTTAATTCTCTTATAGTCGATATCACCTTTTCTTCTTGATCGTCTCTCTTTCTGTTGAGCCTGAAGTTTTATCATCGGTAATAGAAACCACAATTCGTATCCTTCGTAAATACTGGTAAAGATATTTGAGATTCTGAAACCATTGGTGACTAATAAGTATTCCAATTCATGGTATCTGTACGGAACTAAATGGAGATTAAAAAAAGTTTCCTTAGGATTTGAACTTGATCTAAAGGTGGCTCTCTAAAATACTCATAAGCGCCTTCAAAAAGAAAACGAAGCCTTGACTTCAGATTCAAAATGTTGGGAGTAGATATTATTAAGGACCCATTTCTTTTAATAATGTGATTGATTTTTGGAATAACTGTATATGGATTTCTTAGATGTTCTATCACTTCTAACAATAATACATAGTCAAAATAATTTTCAGGAAAAGGCATTTCTTTAGTTATATCACATTGTTGAAATTCTATCTCATTTTTATATTTAAATTTAGAGTAATTAACATCACTGGCAATAACCTCAAATCCTAAATCTTTTAACTTCTTAGCGCATTCACCATCACCACAGCCCAAGTCTAACACTCTCCCTTTTTCAAAATTGTGAAATATGTCTATTATTTTTTCTAATAAATAATTTTCCTTTTTCTTTTTCATCTATTCTGCCACCTTAGATAGGTCCTCTTCTGCTCTCTTTAATTCTTCTTTGAATTTGTCTATCTGTAATTGTAGTTGTCTTGCTAATTCAATAAAGCCAAGTTCTTCGGCTTTTTCTTTTTCTATGGTGAGTTGAAGAATTTGTCGCTGAATTATAACGATAGCTTCTTGTTCATCTGAGATTATTTCTTCTTGTATTTTTGTCTTTCTTTGAATTTTTCCATTTTTGTATTCTACTTCTTCTAATGGAATATCTTCATTACTCTTTACCGCTATCTCATCTCTTGAAGCCAAGTCGTCTTTATCTGGTTCATAGTAGCATTTAACTATCACTTCACCTTCTTTGTTAATGACGTAATAAATTTCAGCATACAGAGAAGAAACAATACTAAATAGTAGAAATAGTAGAACTAAAGTCACTAATAATATTTTCATCTATCTTTCATTTTCCTTTTTGCACTTGCTGTCTACAAAATCTATAAAAGGCCATAAAAATTAAGAAACTATAATGAGACTCCTCATCCAAAAGGTTACTTAAACTCAAAAATAAAATTTTGAAATAACTCCTTCTAATTCACTTTCTAACTTTAATTACACCTAGATGTTTTCTTATAAATCTTAGAATACACCAATCAAAACCATATCTATCAATTACCTTTTTAAAAGCTTCGTAAACAGGATAAGGATGTAGCTCTGTTGCTTCAACCATCTTTCGATTAATATCAACATCGTGAACTAAAATAAGACCATTTGATTTCATCAAAGGTAAACCGTTCTGAATGTCAACTAACGCACATTCATAATGATGGTCGCTATCAACTAAATAAATATCGACTTTCTCTCGTAAATCTTGTTCTATTTGAGGAATGATTTCTTTTGAATCCCCGTATCTTAAATCGAATCTCTCTTCCTCTAAGCCAACCTCTAAAATATTCTTCCTAGCTATCTCAGGATAAGTTCCAGGTACATATGTATCGTTATCTATACAAATCAGTCTCCCTTTTCTATTTTCTTTTAATGCCTTTGCCCATCCTACAGCAGTGCCCCCCGCGAATGTTCCAACTTCAATAACAATGTCTGGTTTGTAAAATTTTGCGAATGCATAAACTAATCTTCCATATCTAGGGTGGTCTTTCACTCGTCCCCCTTGGAAATTCGGAAGGGGATCCATAGGTGAAGAAAAAAAGATTCGAAATAATTCTTTATCTAACCTCAGTGGGCCTTCGATATTTCTAATCCCAAAATGTCTCAAGAAAATATTCTCTATGAATCTTTTCCAAATCATCTTTTTTCTAATTTATAGATATTTGATACATTAGACTCCTTTAGTATTATCCTACCTAATACATAAAATCGTGTATCTTACTACTGGATGTGTCCTCCAGCCTCTACAACCAGCATTATGATATAATTCTACAGTTCTACTATCACAATGGATAGCAATACGCTTCTCATCTTCACATCCCCCCCTACCAGAGGAATCATAGACATATAAATCATGGATAGTGCACCACCATTTACACTGTTCTTGGGTATATCCAGCAGGTAGAGGAATTGTCCCTCCATGTGTAATCGTTCCAGTCAAAATCACAATGTGTTCAGTAAAACTCAAACCATTTAATTTCTCTGCATTGTTGGCCCTCTCTGCTTGAACTGCTTTTTCAGCCTGAATTGCTTTTTCGGCCTGAATTGCTTTTTCTGCTCTTATTGCATAGGCAGCGGAAGTCATTCTTTGCCTTGGGTTCATTATTTCATTGCCGACTTTGATCTCTAAGAAGTATGGTTTGTCAAAAGGTAGGTTAAGTGCAGTAACTGAGCCCAGCAAGATAGAAAAGATTCCTCTTTGAATTATTACCCCTGAATGGGTCTCTTCCCAAAGCAGGCCTCCGGCAGTCTCTCTATCATAGATCCTAAAGGTGATACTATAAGCTCCATTTAAAGGATTTCCTTTTGAATCGGTGAGTCTGCCTTGATAGTTGATCAGATGGGGGACTTCAGCATAGATAGCAGATAGCGGATAGCGTAGAGCGGATAGTAACAGAACCAAAAACATTATTTTTATTAACTTCTTCATTTTGCACCTCCTATATGTTTAGGATATATAGGGTTGAGCATCCTATAAGGTATCCTACCTACTTCCTTCATTAGATCTTCAACTGCTTCATCTTTCCTAACATAATCTAAATCAATAGATAATAAATACTGTGTTTCTAACTCGCATAATGAACCGTAAGCAATTGAAAGGAATTGTTTATATTCTTTCTTATGCTGGCGTCCATAACCTTCAGCAATATTAGATGGTATTGTCAAACTCGCTTTTCTCATCTGTTGAGATAAACCGTAAATTTCTTCCTTGGGAAAATTCTTAGTCATTCTATAGATTTCTATAACCAATTTATATGCTTTCTGCCAGACTATTAAATCTTTAAAACTTTTTGTCTTCACCTTTTCTATCCGCTATCCGCTATACGCTAAACGCTATTTTGCCCTCTGATATTCAAACCTCTGTTGAGGAAAATTTTTGTCATTACTGGCATACTGGATTACTGATTTTAAAAGTGAGCGGTTTGTATCTTGGCTGTAAGTGTATTCTAAAGTGTATCTCCAGACTAAATCATAATTTACTCTTACTTGGATCTCTCTTAAGCGCTTGGCAGTAGTAATCTTTGAACCACTTATATAACTGGAGAGAACATCCTCTCTTGGTTCTAAGAGGAATTCTACAGAGTTTGTTGGTGAGATACCTATCTCATTACCAGTATAATCTATCCGAGATAGATATACTTTGGCTTGATCTTTTGTATAGTGGTATTCAATGTAGTTTTTATTGGTGTCAATGGCTTTGGTAAGATACCAGCTGAAAGTACCTTGACCTGAGGTCTCTTTAGAATTAGGAGTTTGACCGAATCTTAAAATACTTCCATCTTTGGCTATTACTTTCCAGGAGTCATCTGGCTCTTTGAAGAATTTGCTAAAACCAGATTCTATCTTTGCCTGATAGAGGTTCTCAGTTAGATGGACTAATTCGGTGGCACCTAAATCTGTAACAAGATAAAAGGTATCTTGGGTATCTATGTAGGTAGGAGGTCCTAACCTCGTTGAACGTATGATATAGCCAGGATTGAGTGAGAAACCCAAGCCTGTCCAGGAGTTGGGATTTGAAGAGAGATAGACTAAGGCTAAATTTGGTTGTAGTCCCTTTCTTCCTGGAGAGAGAGTTATGGGTATGGCGTGGCTGAAACTACCAGTAAACATATCAGGTAAAGGTATCTTTACTCCTGCACCAATGGGTGTAACTGTAGGGATTAGATTCTTTAGGGCTCCATAGGTAGAAAAATGCATTATTGAGAAGATTACAGTGTAGCTGTCTGTGGATATGCTTGAGATGTTACCTGTAAGGATGAGTTTCTTCTGAATGCTATCATAAAGACCTAGTTCTATAGGAGTTCCTGGGATCTCTGCTTCAGATAAGGTGTAGATAATTTGAGCAGGCTTTTTGAATACGAGACCATAGGGTTTACATTCAGCAACACCCAGTAGAGAGGCATGAGAAGGTATACTCTCTTTTAGACTCTCTTGATTTACTGACAAGACTCTTATTGGAGTAGGTTCTGATAATGCACCAGGAGGTATGATTACCTTTATTTTACCATCAGAGGAGGTAACTTCTCCTCCTTCTGGACCGATGAGTTGAGCTAAATATAAATAGACCTTTACTGAAGCTGAGGCTGTATTTCCAGCTAAATCTTTGGCAGTCTTGGTCAAGATATTTTCTCCTTCAGTTAAAGTTCTAATCTCAGAGAAGGCTATACTATCGATTGTACCTTCTAATCTGATCTCAGGGTCTTCTACGATTGCACCATCTGGAGGTGAGGTGATGATTATTAAAGGTGGAGTTTTGTCTATGGTGAAGTTTATCTGGAGAGAAGAGAGATTTCCTGCTTTATCTTTGGCAGTCAAAGTAACAGAATAATCACCTTCTTCGGTATAAGGAGATTCATCACCTGTGATTTTAATCTCATCTTGCGGAGTAAAGTTATCGGTTACAGTATAGGAGAGTAGGACATCTTGATTTGTGGGAGTATTGACTGGAACTATAGAGATTGTAGGTGGTGTTGTATCTAAGAGTATTGTAGCTGAGATTGGTTCTGAGTAATTTCCGGCTCTATCTTTGAACTTGACATACACGGTCTTCTTACTATCACCAGAGCTCAACTTCCAAGTCTTGGTTTCAGCATAATCTTGGAGATCAGACCAGTTTAGGTTGTCATTGGAGAACTGCATCTTATCTACACCTGAACCGCCTTCATTATCTTGAGAGAATAAACCCAAGGTAACTTGGGTTGAGTTTGTGTAGGAAGCACCATTATTTATCTTAATTGTGCCAGTAGGAGGAATATTATCAGAGACCACATTCCAATTACCTTTTAAACTCCAGCGACTACCCGCATTGGCATTGTCTCGGACACGAAGGTAAAGGAACTTTCTACCTGTAAATTGAGGTTTAAAAGCTATGTTCCATTTGACAGTTAAGGTGTTGTTGTCAGTTGTTGAGGTGATAGTTTTGCTACAGTCTAATCTGAGATAGGAATTTTCAATGACTTTATCTGAGCCAGGAAAAAAGCCACCTAACCAGAAAGGATAGGTACTACTACCAAGATAAATTCGGTTGGTATTTTGATTGTAGTAACCATAGACGCGTTCTCTTCTGTTAGTAGCAGAAGTTACGAGGAACCAGACACATCTTATATCCTGCCAACCATTTGGATCAGAATAGGTAGTAGTAAAGTTGACTGGCTGATTAAGATAGGATATTCCTGAAGAAGGAATTATTGTACCTACTGAAGGAGGTTGATTGGTAGAAGCTTGAAGAGAAAAGTTTATGTTATAGACCCTACCAGGTCTAAGAAAGCGAAATACAGTCTTAGGTTGGTAATTATTTGCTGAAGCTCTGATGAGAAAATAACCAAAGAGCCTTCTTCTTATAAGATATCTACCTTGGGTATCGGTAGTAGTAGAGGCAATCACTCTTCCTCTGCGATTTAAGACTTGAATACTTGCACCGGGAATAGGTCTGAGAGTAAGAGAATTGGTTACTCTACCTATAAGTACGGTAGAAAAAAAGTGAGGATATCTCTTCTGAGAGGATGCCTTAGCAAAGCTAAGATCACAGAATAAGAGAAGGGTTAAGATCAAGCTTAGAATTGTTATTGGACTTGACTTAATCTTTTTAAACATCAATCTTTTCTAACTCTACAAGAGCAATTGAATTTTGTTCTATAAGCTGAAAAATAGGTATGGTATAATCTTACATCTTTCAAGAGGTTTTTCTTTAAAAAAGAAAACGCTTTCATTAATTAATTCTTTCTTTAACTATTTTGATGAATTCTGAGGCTATGAAGGGTTTGTAGATGTAATCTTTGATTCCCAAGCTTTTAGCTTGTCTCTCTGCTTCTATATCCATGTAAGCCGTGATGATGATCTCTGGAATAAGGGGTTTGTTGTATCTGTCAGAAAATTCTCTAATTCTCTTTATCGTCTCAATCCCATCTATTCCTGGCATTCGGATATCAGCAATTATTAAGTCGAAATTTAGTTTCTCTATTCTTTTTAAAGCCTCTTCTCCGGATTGAACAGCTTCTACATTGTAACCACAGGTATTTAAGAATTTAGAGACCGTCTTTAGTACAAGTGTATCGTCATCTACGAGTAGGATATATCTTGGTTTAGTTGAGATTAGTTCTCCGGTTTTGAGGAAAACTTCTTTACTTTCTTTCTCAGAGAACCAACTATCTATACTCGATTTTCTGAAGCGTAGTTGTTTTCCAATCTTAACTGAGGGAAGTATACCTCTTTGGGAGAGTTTATAGATTGTACTCTTAGGAATATTTAGATATTTACTCACCTCATCTAGGGAAAAAAATTTATCTTCCATAAGGCCTCTTGTTTAATCTTAAATAACAATTTTTATCCATTTTAAGCTGAAATTTACTTTATCACAAAGATAAGACTTTGTCAAGAATATTTTTGACCTCGAATTGACTCACATTAAAT
>DDKR01000160.1 GCA_002340085.1 Candidatus Omnitrophica bacterium UBA2593 | reverse complement strand
GTATCTCCTAAAAAATTTTTAAATTCCTTTAGATCTAAATAGTAATTTAAGCTTGTATGAGAAGAGACTTCTCTTTCTATCTCTAAGTACCTCATAAATTTATCAATATATCTTTCCATCTTTCTTTAGGATAATTTTTCTGTTATGTATTTACATTCTGGATAATTTGTACAACCATAGAATATTCCTTTCTTCGAATGTCTTTTAATCAATTCACCATCACATCCTAAGTTTGGACATTTTATACCCGTTGTCAAAGGTCTCTTATTCTTACACTCAGGGAATCCAGAACAACCCAAGAACTTCCCATACTTTGCCCAACGTATAACCATTTGCTTTCCGCACTTCTCACAAACTTTATCGGTAGAAACAACTTCCTTTTTAATGCTATTGTGGGCAAGATCTAAGTCTTTCTTAAAGGGAAAATAAAAATCATTTAATACCTTCATCCAATCGACTTTACCTTCTTCAACATAATCTAATTCTTCTTCCAACTTTGCAGTAAATTCTACATCTACGATCTTAGAAAAATAATTCACCAATAAATCATTTACTTTTATGCCAAGCTCTGTAGGATAGAAATAACCTTTTTGCCTACTCACATAATTTCTCTGTACGATCGTCTGTAATATTGGTGCATAGGTAGAAGGTCTACCAATCCCATTTTCTTCTAATATCTTGATCAGAGAGGAATCAGAAAACCTAGGAGGTGGTTTTGTAAAATGTTGGGAGGGTAAAATTCTAACCAACTCTAAATTTTCTCCTTTTTCTAAAGGTGGTAATATCTTCTCAGAAAACCCTGTATCATAAATAATTCTGAACCCTTTAAAAATTTCTCTTATACCAGTTGCCCTAAGAAGATACTTATCTGCTTCTATATCTACTGTGGTCTCTGAAAAGATAGCTGGTTTCATCTGAGAAGCAATGAATCTCTTGTAGATAAGGCCGTAAAGCAGGTATTGGTCCTCACTTAAGAATTCTTTTATATCTTCAGGTCTCCTTCTTACTGAAGTAGGCCTAATTGCCTCATGGGCAGCTTGAGCAGATTTTTTTAACTTGTAGATATTTGGGTTAAGGGGGAGAAAATCTTTACCGAATTCATCCTCTATAAATTGACGAACTTCTTTTAAAGCAGACTCAGAGATATTTACCGAATCTGTACGCATGTAAGTGATAAGACCAACTGCTTTCTCTTTTTCTATCTCTATTCCTTCATACAACTGTTGGGCTAAGACCATCGTCTTACTTGCCGTAAATCTTAACTTGTTAAATGCTTCTTGTTGTAAAGTGCTGGTAATAAAGGGTGGAGGAGGGTATCTTTTTTCTTCTCTCTCTTGGATATTTAAGACTTTATATTCTTTATCTTTCAAATCTTCTACTACCTCATCTGCTTTTCCTTTATCTTTTATCTCTACTTTCTTCCCATCTATCTTCTCTAATCTTGCTGGAAAAGTCTTAATCTTTAATCTTTGACCTTTGATCTTTGGTTTCTTTAATTCTACCTCGATCTCCCAGTATTCTTTAGGTATAAACTTTTCTATCTCTCTTTCTCTTTCAACGATGAGTCTGAGAGCAACTGACTGAACTCTTCCCGCAGAGAGTCCTGAAGCTATCTTTCTCCATAGAAGGGGACTTAAAAGATACCCTACAATTCTATCTAATATTCTCCTTGCCTGTTGAGCGAATACTTTATTTAGATCTATCTGAGTTGGTCTCAAAAAAGCTTCTTTAATTGCAGTTGGTGTAATCTCATGAAAGATCACTCTTAAGAACTCCTTATTCTGACCGAGGCGATTTTTTATATGCCAACCAATCGCTTCTCCTTCTCTGTCAGGATCGGTAGCAAGATAGATCTTATCAGAATTAAGAAATTCTTTCTTTAATTCTTTCAATATCTTTTTTTTATTAGATATAACCACATAACAAGGTTTAAAATTTTCCTCTATATTTACACCCATCTTCCTCTTAGGTAGATCTATCAAATGACCCATAGAGGCAAATACCTTGAAATCCTTTCCCAAAAAACCTAAGATTGTCTTTGCTTTTGTTGGTGATTCTACTATTACTAAAGGCTTCATCTATTCTTGAGCCTCTCAGAGCTAAACGCTGTCTATTTTTACAAACAATTTACCTGGCAGTTGCTTAATCAAATGCCTCATCTCCAAATTTAGTAAGAGAGAAATTATTTTAGGTATAGGTAGACCTACTTCTATTAAGATATCATCTAAATGTTTTGGCTCTAAAGATAGAGTATTATAGATCTTAGTTTCCTCATAAGTCAAATTTGTTTCAAAAATCTCTTCTTTAAATTCTTTTCTTCTTTCTCTCTGTAAATTTTTAAAATGTGGAGCTAATTCTTCAATTATCTCTTCAACATTGTCTATAAGTTTTGCTCCTTGCTTTATTAACTGATTTGTTCCTTGAGATGTGGATGAATTTAGTCTACCTGGAATAGCAAAGACCTCTTTGCCTTGCTCTAAAGCAAAATCAGTAGTAATTAAAGCTCCTGAATTTCTTGCTGCCTCCACAATCAAAACACCTAAAGATAATCCTGAAATTATCCGATTCCTTCGCGGAAAATTCTGAGGTAAGGGGAGAGTTTCCAAGGGAAATTCTGAGATAACCGCTCCATTACAAGAAATCTGTTCAAACAGATTTCTATTTTCTGGTGGATAGATATTTAAGAGCCCGGAACCTAAGACAGCAATTGTTCTCCCCTTTATCTTCAAAGCAGCTCTGTGGGATACAGAATCTATTCCCCTTGCCATCCCTGAGACTATAGTTATCCCAAATCCAGCTAATTCTCTAGCAAATCTCTCAGCAGAAGATAAACCATAGTATGAAGCCCTCCTTGAACCAACAACCGCTATAGCTTGTTTGTCTTGGGGTAAGATTTTGCCTTTTACATATAAGACAATCGGAGGATCATAGATCTCTTTTAGATTTTCTGGATAAGAATCATCATTTAGGGTAAGAATCTCTATATTCTCTCTCTTTACTAAATCTAATTCTCTTTCAAGGTCCGTTCTCTTCTTTGTCTCTATGATTTGAGAAGCAAGTCTTTCTCCGATACCCTCGACTTTGATAAGTCTATCTTTTGAAGAAGATAATACTTTTTGAGGAGAACCAAAATATTCTAATAATCTCTTCAAACGAATACTTCCAATGTGAGGGGCCATATTCAAAAGAATGAAGGCTTCTCTTTGAGTCATCTGATGAGTCCTGAAATCTTATCTACAATCTCAGAGATACTTAAATTTGAGGTATCGATTGTATAATCTCCCTTTTCATAGTAGGGTCTTCGAAAATCCAATAGTTCCTTTATTTTTTTCAAGGGATCTTCAGCATTCAAAAGAGGTCTGTGCGTATATTCTCTAGTTCTTTCTAAGATAACTTCTGGAGATGCTATAAGACAGATTATAATTCCTGTCTCTTTCATCTTTTGAATGTTTTGGCCATCTAAGACAATACCTCCGCCACAACCGATGATCTTATCCTGCTTTTGACTGAACTCTAACAAAACCTCTTTCTCTATCTTCCTAAAATAAGTCTCTCCATCTTGAGAGAATATTTCAGTTATCTTTCTTTTTTCTTTCTCTTCAATTACATCATCTAAATCAAAGAAATCCTTATTTAATTTTTTTGCCAATTCTTTACCTACAACTGTCTTTCCTGTTCCCATAAATCCTACCAAATATATATTCTTCATTCTTAAAAACATTATAGCAAAATTTCTAAGTGGGTCAAATAAAACGACTTACCTTTTGTAAACTTTGGTTATTTTTAGATACTGAACTTTACTCTGTTCTTTCTTCACATTCTGACTTAGGAATATCACAGAATCTACATTCGTCAGTACTTGGAGATTTAAGTGGTGAGGTATGGGTGATAAGCAGTTTAGCAAAGTAACTAACATCTTCTAAGAAATCATCTGAAACATCAATCTTATCAAAGGAAAGTTGATATCCATCAGAATAAAGTAAGATTCCTTTTAGAATCTTATCTCTATATCTTTCCTCTCCTAAACAAAAGAGGTAAAGAAGCATCTGGATAGAATCGGATTTATTTTTGTTACCTGTCTTACAATCATAGATGGTTACCTCTCTATCATCAACAATATCGATTAAATCCGGTCTTCCTCCAATTAGACAGATATCTTTAAAATTGTATTTGAAGGAATTGATATCTTCAACCAAAGGGGTTCTTCCCAAATCCAAAATCTTTCTCTTCAATTCTGAAAGCATCCTTGAATGCTTTGTCTGCCAACTAATTAAGTTTTTATCTTCGGGTAACTTCTCATACTTATAATGGGTTTTAAACCAATACTTCCATTCGCATACTGTTTCTCCAGAAAGCAACTTAGCTAACCAAGTAATCCAGATGTAATCTTCTCTCTCTTTTCTTATAGCCATCTATT
>DDKR01000031.1 GCA_002340085.1 Candidatus Omnitrophica bacterium UBA2593 | reverse complement strand
CTACTCTTTTGGCTTGTGGTGTGCTTTTACCAACAGCAGGAGTAGTCATTGGAATCAATCTTCTCCAACCCAAACTTACAAAGATTATGGGAGAAAGTTGGTGGTTAGTCCCTTCTGGGATAACTGTAATTTTAACTTTAGCTCTATTTAGATTTGTTAATTATGTGATAAGACTAAAAGATGAAGAACTGAACAAGAGTATTAAACATTACCGCAATCAACTAAGGGCTCATACTGAACAATTAGCTAAATCAAAGACTACAAGAGAATTGGTAAGTTACACTGTAAGACACATCTCTACCATTGCTAAGTTAGACTTCTGTGCCATTGCCTTAAAGAAGGAAGAAATAATCGAAGATGAGATAATAGTAAAGAAGAGAAAATTCTACATCATCGAAGGAGTAAGTGACCGAACCGGAAGACATCTGAGTAGATTAAAGGGAGAAAGAATCGAGGAAAATTCAGATCTCATCACTTATCTAAAAATCACCAGAAAACCCATAGAGAAAGGCTATCTTCAATATCTCCTAACCCAAACACCATCTCTTCCTCAGAAAGACCTATTCTTTGAGATTACTCAAGAGATGGAAGAATGGGATACAGAATTAATCTTTCCTGCATTCTCTTCAGATGAATTGGTAGGTTTATTGTTTTTAGGAAGAAAGATCAATGGGGCAATCTATTCAAAAGAAGACTTAGAGCTATTCTCACTTTTGGCTAATCAATCAGCAAAACCAATCTCAGAGCTCATCCAAAGAGAAGAGAATATAAGGATGATCTTAGCTACTGCACATTCGTATCTTAATACCTTAGAGGCAAAAGACAACTATACCCGTGGCCATACTGAAAGAGTAAAGGACTATTGCCTAAAGATTGCCTCTTCTGAGATAATAAAAGCACAATTAGAAAAAATACCTGATGGAGTTTGGGGTTTAGAGATGGCAGCTAAACTACATGATTTAGGGAAGATAGGAATCCCTGATAATGTCTTGAATAAACCTATGAAATTAACCCCTGAGGAATTTAATTTAGTAAAAGAACATCCTAAAGAAGCTTTAAATATGATCGGAGAGGTCTCTGTGTGGCTAAAAGAAGATATTATCTTAGGTATACTAGAACATCAAGAACACTATGATGGAACAGGTTATCCTAAGGGCTTGAGAGGCGATAATATCCATCTCTATGCCCGAATTATCCATTTAGCTGATGCCTATGATGCTATGACCTCAGAACGTCCTTACCGCCAAACTCTTTCACCAAAGGTAGCGATTGAGGAGATAAAGAAGAATAGTGGTAATCAATTTGATCCTTTGATCAGTGGAGTATTTATCAAGTTGTATCAGGAAGATAAGATCTAATCTAATCTGATGTCTAAGAGAAGAGTCCTTCTGATGTATGTCTCTGAGGTTTCTGGCCATCACCAAGCAGCAAAAGCAATAGAGAATGCTTTGAAGATCTTAGATCCTAAAATTTCTATTCTTAACATCAATGGTTTTCATTACACCAATCCCATGTCAGAAAAGATCGTAAGTAGGCTCTATATGGGTGTAATAAAAAAGGCGCCTAAGGTCTGGGATTATCTCTATGATAACCCTAAAGTTGTAAAGGGCTTACACAAATGGAGGGGGCTCCTTCATCGATTGAACTCTCCAAAATTAAAAAATTTATACGATGACTTTAGACCACAGGTTATTGCCTGTTCACAGGCTTTCCCCTGCGGGATGGTCGCTGATTTTAAAGAGAGGTACAATCTAAATATTCCCTTAGTAGCAGTCATTACCGATTACACCGTCCACGGTTTTTGGCTCTATCCTACAGTAAATTTCTATATCACACCTGATGAGATTTTGGAGAATAGATTGATAAATAAAGGAATATTATCTCAACGCATTAAAGTCTTAGGGATACCGGTTAATCCTAAATTCACAGAAAGAGTAAATAAAGAGGAAGTATATAAAAGACTTAATATAGATATGTCTCTACCTACTATTTTAGTCATGGGAGGTGGTCAAGGTTTAGGTCCAATTAAAAGAATAGTTAGGTATCTAAACAGAGTCAAAAACCAACTTCAAGTCATCGTTATCTGTGGAAATAACAGGAGGTTATTTAAGGATTTAAAAAGAAATATTCTCTCTTATAGAAAGAAGATGATCGTCTTAGATTTTATAGAGAATGTCCATGAAATTATGTCTATCTCAGATATTCTAATTACAAAACCCGGAGGCATAACCACTGCAGAGGCTTTAAGTAAAGGTCTTCCCATGATTATTGTAAAACCTATACCTGGACAAGAAGCTCAGAACACCTCTTATTTGGTTAGAAACAGGGTAGCGGTAAAGATAGAAAAAGAAAACCAGATTCCATCTTTGATAGAAGGGTTATTGAGAAACCCCAGCTCAATTAGAGATATGAAATCCAAGGCATTAAGAATTGCTAGGCCAAACTCCTCTTTTGAAATCGCAAAGTTACTGCTGAGTATCTGTGAAAGCCAATCTTGTATCTTATAAAATAGGAAAATTTTTAAGTCTTTTACTTCCTTTAAAAGTAGGATATTTTATCGCTGTAATCCTTTCTACACTTTATTATTTTATCTCAAAAGAAGATAAAGAGATTGTCCGGAAAAATTTTAAGATTGTTTTTCCTTCAAAGACAAAGAAAGAGATCAAAAAAATAACTTTGGAGGTCTTTGGAAATTTCGGTAAATATTTAGTTGATTTTTTCAGATTCTCAAAATTAGATAAGGAGTATATCTCAAGATATGTGAGGATTGAAGGCTTACAACATTTAGACACCGCCTTGGAGAATGGCAAAGGAGTAATAGGTTTAAGTTGTCATATTGGAAACTGGGAATTGGCTGGAGTTGTGATGGCACAGTTAGGTTATCCTATATGTGTTGTTGCCTTACCTCACAAGGATAACCGGATAAACAATTTTTTTAATTACCAGAGAAGAATAAAAGGTGTAAATGTAATACCTTTAGGAAAAGCTGTGCGCAGTTGTATAGAAGCTCTAAAGAGGAATGAGATCGTCTCCATCTTAGGAGATAGGGATTTCACTCAAGGCGGGATACTTTTAGAATTCTTCAATCAGCTTTCCTATATACCTAAAGGACCAGCGGTATTTTCTCTTATTGCCGGAGCTCCCATTGTACCTGGATTTATAATAAGAGAAAAGAATGATAAATTTAAGTTGATCTTAGAAGAACCCATTGAGTTTTTTCCTTCTGGTAACCGAGAAAGAGATGTTGAGAAATTGACAGAAAAATGTGTGGAGAGGATAGAGAATTTCATAAAAAAGTATCCAGTTCAATGGTACTGTTTTGGAAAGATTTGGCTGTAGGGATATAAAATGAAAACTTGTGTAGTTATTCCAACTTACAATGAAGAAGCCTCCATTGGAGAGCTGGTTAGAGAAATTAAGAGTAAAGGAGTCGATGTTTTGATTGTCGATGATGGTTCTGAAGATAATACCGCAGTCGTTGCCTTGAAGAATGGGTCAATAGTTTTGAAAAATGAGAGAAATTTAGGTAAGGGTTTTTCTCTAAGAAGAGGGTTTGACTTTATAGTAAAAAATGGTTATCAGACAGTCATCACTATGGATGGAGATGGTCAACATCTGCCCATCTATATCCCTAAATTTTTAGAATTTGCTAAAAAAAAAGATGTAAAGATAATTGTTGGCAATAGAATGGGGCCTAGTTCTAAGATGCCAGTGGTAAGATTCCTCACAAATAAGATTATGTCTCTGATTATTTCTTTCTTCTGTAAGCAAAAGATACCTGATAGTCAATGTGGATTTAGACTAATGAAAGAAGAAATATTGAATAAGATTGACCTTTTTACAAAAAATTTTGAGATAGAATCAGAGATTCTGATTAGAGCAGCAAAGGCAGGCTTTAAGATTGAATCCTTACCTATAAAGAGTGTATATAAAGGTCAAACTAGTTCTATAGATCCTATTTTAGATACATTAAGATTCATAAGATTTATACTTAGAGTGATCTTTCAATGAATCTTGATAATTTAAGGGAGAAGATGGTAGAGACTCAACTTGCCTTCAGGGGCATCAAAGACGAGAGAGTTTTGGAGGTCTTTAGAAAAGCTCCTCGCCACCAATTCGTCCCTAAAGAATTAGAAGATTCCGCCTATATAGATTCACCTCTACCGATCGGAGAAGGACAAACCATATCTCAACCTTATATGGTTGCTTTGATGACAGAGTGTCTACATCTAAAAGGAGAAGAGAAGGTTTTAGAGATAGGTACAGGCTCAGGTTACCAAGCAGCAATATTGGCAGAATTAGCAAAAGAGGTGTATTCAATCGAAAGAATAGAATCTTTAGCTATAAAGGCAAAGGAAAGATTGGAGAAATTAGGATATAAAAATATAAAGATAAAAGTAGATGACGGCACTTTAGGATGGCCAGAATTCTCTCCTTATGAAGGTATTATCGTTACTGCTGCAGCTCCTCAGATCCCACCGCCTTTGTTAGAACAATTGAAAGATGGAGGTCTTCTGGTTATTCCTCTAAATGGAAGGTTTAGTCAAGTTTTGACTGTAATAGAAAAGACCAAAGATAAACTTAAATTTAAGGAAATCTGTGGTTGTGTATTTGTTCCGATGATTGGCGAGTATGGTTGGAAGAATAAAGGCTAAATAGGAAATGATAAATAAAGAGCTCTTAGTAGTTCTTACAGCAATTTTACCTGTTTCAGAGTTAAGAGGTGCTATACCTTTAGGTCTGGGTATGGGTTTTTCTATTCCCAAAACATTCCTATTAGCGATAGTTGGAAATCTGATTCCAGTGGTACCTTTATTCTTTCTCTTTAAACCTCTATCTGAAGCTTTAAGAAAATCTAAGATCTTTAAAAGATTCTTTGATTGGTATTTGAATAAGACTAAAGAAAGAGCAAAGATTATCAAAAGATATGAATTTTTAGGGTTAGCTATATTTGTGAGTATTCCTCTCCCCTTTACGGGTGCCTGGACAGGTACAATTGCTGCCTCTTTGTTTAATTTAAGATTCAGCTATACATTTTTAGCTATAGTATGTGGGGTCCTCTTAGCAGGATTAATAGTTACAATTCTTTCTGTCTTAGGTATAGTTACTTTTAAGTCTATATTTGTTCCTGTGGGGGGATATCTTTAGTCTTTTAAGAGATGATACATATCTATACTGGAGATGGTAAAGGAAAGACAACGTCAGCCTTGGGAGTAGCTTTGAGATTTTTGGGATGGGGAAAAAGAGTCTGCATATTACAGTTTCTAAAATCAAAAGATCCGGAGTCAGGTGAAGTAAGATCTTTAAAGAAATTTGGTAAAAAAATTAAAATAGTAAGATTTAAGGACCAAGTTCATCCTATGTTCATTAAAGGAAAGACACCTAAATCTTACTTTAGATTGAAGAGGTCTATTAAAAAAAGTCTGGATTTTGCAAAGAGAATTTTATTGAATAGAGAATTTGATCTGTTAATCTTAGATGAGGTAATAAATTGTATAGAAGAAGGCTTTATTGAAGAGAAGGAGATTTTAGATCTCTTGGAGATTTCTTCTCTAAAGGTTGAGTTGATCTTAACTGGAAGAGGAGCAACAAAAAATTTGATTAAAAGGGCAGATTATGTTACTCTTATGAAGGATATAAGACATCCCTTTAAAAGGGGAATCTTGGCAAGAAAAGGAATCGAATTTTAAAGATGCGACAGGACTTGATGGAGAAGATAGTATCTTTATGTAAAAGAAGGGGTTTCATATTTTTAAGTTCAGATGTATACGGAGGCTTAGCCAATACCTTTGATTATGGTCCTTGGGGGGTAGAACTAAAGAATAATGTAAAGAAGGCCTGGTGGAAAACGGTAGTCTATGAAAGAGATGATATCTATGGTATGGATGCAAGCATCCTTATGCATCCAAAGGTTTGGGAGGCTTCTGGTCACTTAGAGAGCTTTTTTGATTTGATGTCAGATTGTAAATCTTGTAAGAAACGTTTTAAGGTTGCAGATTTGAAAGATAGGAATATCTGTCCTGAATGTAGCGGAAGCTTAATCGAACCCAAGCCATTTAATCTCATGTTCAAGACCCAATATGGACCGGTGGAAGATTCTGCTTCAGTTATATACCTCAGACCAGAGACCGCTCAAGGTATGTTTGTAAATTTCTCTAATGTCTTAGATACCATACATCCTAAGCTTCCCTTTGGCCTAGCTCAAATTGGTAAAGCCTTTAGAAATGAGATTACTGTAGGAAATTTTATCTTTAGGATGAGAGAATTCGAACAGATGGAGATTGAATATTTTGCTTTGCCTTCCGAGGCAGATAAATTCTATGAGTATTGGATTGAGGAGAGATTCTCTTGGTATATAAACTTAGGAATAAAGAAAGAAAATTTGAGAAAAAGGCCACATTCAAAAGAAGAGTTAGCTCATTATGCTTTGGCCTGTACAGATATAGAATATAATTTCCCTTTTGGTTGGTGTGAGTTAGAAGGAATTGCTAATAGAGGAGCCTTTGATTTAGAGAAACATACAGAATTCAGTAGTAAAGACCTAAGATATTTAGACAGAACTACAAAGGAAAAGTTTTATCCTTACATAATTGAGCCTTCAGGAGGAGTAGATAGATCTGTTTTAGCTTTCCTTGTAGATGCCTACTCAGAAGAAAAAGTAAAGGGAGAAACCAGAGTAGTTTTAAAATTGCATAAAGATTTGTCTCCTATAAAGGTAGCGGTTTTCCCTCTTTTAAAGAATAGAGCAGAAATCGTAGAATTAGCCAAAAAAATAGCTGAAGATTTAAAGAGATATTTTGTCTTAGACTATGATGATACAGCAGCAATTGGAAAACTTTACAGAAGACAGGATGAAATCGGAACTCCTTTCTGCTTGACTGTAGATGTTAAGAGTTTGGAAGATAAAAAAGTAACTGTAAGAGATAGAGATACAATGTTACAAGAAAGAATTGGAATTGATAATTTAAAGAATTATCTGATAGAAAAATTAATGTAGGAGGTGAAGATATGAATTGTCCAAAGTGTATAGGAAAATTGAATAAAGTAGAAATAAAATTCCATGAGATAGCAGATATGCCAAGACAGAAAGGTGCAATGGTTACAAGTTTAGAGATAGATCAATGTTTTGTCTGTAATGGCGTCTGGTTTGATGCTGGAGAATTAGAAAAGTATCTTGAGAAGAAAATAACCATTGTAGATGCACCAACCATCGATTTTGGGTTAATTGATGAGTTTGATAAGAAGATTAGTAAGTGTCCACGTTGTGAGATTGATATGGTGAAAAAACCAGCGCCTATAGCTAAAAATATAACTATAGATTTCTGTGAAAAATGTCATGGTGTATGGTTAGATAGCACAGAAATAGATAGGATCGAAGTAAAAAATATTAGTTTTAGAGAGAAAATTAGTTTAATGTTGAAAAGTTTATTTCCTGCCAAGTCTGACTAAACAAATATTAATTTTAAGTTCATTAAAAGGAGGGGTAAGAAGAAATGGCCAAAAAATACATCTATTTCTTTGGAGAAGGTAAAGCAGAAGGAAAAGCTTCAATGAGAGATCTTTTAGGGGGGAAAGGAGCGAATTTAGCAGAAATGACGAATTTAGGAATTCCTGTACCACCTGGATTTACCATCTCTACAGAGGCTTGTAGATATTTCTATATGAACAAAAGATACCCAAAAGGTCTATGGATAGATGCAAAGAAGAGTATGAAGAGATTAGAGAAAGTAATGGGAAAAAAATTTGGAGACAAGAATAATCCTTTATTGGTCTCGGTGCGTTCAGGAGCAAAGTTCTCTATGCCAGGAATGATGGATACGATCTTAAATTTAGGATTGAATGACGAGACTGTCTCAGGTTTGATTCAAAGATCTAAGAATCCCCGATTTGCTTATGATGCCTATCGTAGATTTATTCAGATGTTTTCAAATGTAGTCTTAGGGATTTCCCATGAAAAGTTTGAAGAGATTCTATCTGAGAAGAAGAAAGAGAAAGGAATCTCTCAAGATATAGAATTGAATGCAGAGGATTTAAAAGAGATAATTCAGAGTTATAAAGAATTGATAAAGGGAGAAAAAGGATTTGAACTTCCTTCTGATCCTTACAAACAATTGAAGATGGCTGTGGATTCGGTATTTGGTTCTTGGGATAATCCGCGGGCAGTTACCTACAGAAACTTACATCACATCCCTCATAATTTGGGTACTGCCTGTAATATCCAGGTAATGGTCTTTGGAAATTTAGGAGAGGATTCAGGAACAGGTGTCTGTTTTACGAGAAATCCTTCGACTGGTGAAGACAGATTCTATGGAGAATTTTTGATGAATGCGCAAGGAGAAGATGTGGTTGCCGGCATCCGAACTCCTGAGGCTATTGAGAATTTAGACAAAATCCAAACCCAAGTCTACAGAGAATTGCTAGATATCTACAGAAAATTAGAAAACCATTACAAGGACATGCAGGATATAGAATTTACTATTGAAGATTCTAAGCTCTATATTTTACAGACAAGAACCGGAAAACGTACAGCTTCTGCTTCAGTGAAGATAGCAGTAGATATGGTAAAGGAAGGCTTAATCTCCAAAAAGGAAGCTATCTTGAGAGTAGAACCTATGAGTTTAGATCAACTCTTACATCCAACAATCTCAAAGGAGGAAAAATTAACACCCATTGCTAAAGGTCTTGCTGCCTCTCCAGGAGCGGCCGTAGGTAAAGTTGTGTTTACTGCCCATAATGCAATTTTGATGACTGAAGAAGGTGAAGAGGTGATTTTAGTGAGAAGAGAGACATCTCCTGATGATGTAGGAGGAATGGCGGTTTCTCAAGGCATATTGACTGCGGTTGGAGGTCTAACTTCTCATGCTGCGATTGTAGGAAGAGGAATGGGAAAACCATGCGTAGTTGGCTGTTCTGAAATCGCCATCTATGAAGAGAAAGGAATCTTTACCGTAAAAGATGAGATTATTAGAGAAGGAGACATAATCTCTTTAAATGGCTCAACGGGTGAAGTATTCTTAGGTCGAGTGAAGTTAGTTGAGCCAAAATTGACTGGAGAATTTAAGATTTTGATAGGGTGGGCAGATGAATTCAGGAAATTAGGTATCAGAGCAAATGCGGATACTCCTCATGATGCAAAGGTTGCTCGAGATTTTGGTGCAGAAGGAATTGGATTATGTAGGACCGAACATATGTTCTTCGGAAAAGAAAGGCTTCTCATAATGCAGGAGATGATTCTAGCCAAAGACAAAGAAGCAAGGATTAAGACTTTGAACAAACTACTCTCCTTTCAAATTCAGGATTTCAAAGAGATATTTAGAGTGATGGAAGGTTTACCTGTAACTATAAGGTTGTTAGATCCTCCACTACATGAATTTCTACCAAAGACCAACGAAGAGATAAGAAAATTAGCAGACCAAATTGGTATTTCAGAACAAGAGATAAAGGATAAGATAAATTCTTTATCAGAGATAAATCCAATGTTAGGTTTTAGAGGATGCAGGTTGGGAATAAGTTATCCTGAGATCTCAAAGATGCAGGCTGAGGCAATCTTTTCTGCTGCTTGTCAATTGAAAAAGGAAGAGAATTTAAAGATAATTGTAGAGATAATGGTTCCTTTAGTTGGACATGTGAATGAATTCAAGAAAGAGAAAGAAAGGATAGAAGAGGCCGCTCAAGATGTAATGAAAAGATACAATACCAAAGTCAAATATTCTGTGGGAACGATGATCGAAGTTCCCCGAGCAGCTGTAACTGCAGATCAGATTGCCCAAGAAGCGGAATTTTTCTCCTTTGGTACAAATGATTTGACCCAGATGGGTTTTGGTTTTTCCCGAGATGATGCAGGAAAATTCTTGCCTTTCTATGTGAAAGAAGGTATATTAGAAAGAGATCCATTTTTGACTATTGATCGAGAAGGAATTGGTAGCTTAATGAAGATAGGAGTTGTAAAGGGAAGGAAAGTAAAGAAAGACTTAAAGATAGGTATATGCGGTGAACATGGTGGAGAACCTGATTCAATTGAGTTCTGTTATCGGATTGGCTTAGACTATGTGAGTTGTTCTTCGTATAGAGTCCCCATTGCAAGATTAGCTGCAGCCCATGCTGTTTTGAAAGGAAGAAGAGAGATAATAGGTGCTAGGTAAATAGTGGAAGCGATCAAACAGTACTTAAAAGAAATAAGGAGTATATCCCTTTTAAAACCTCAAGAAGAACTCGAACTATCTAAAAGAGTAAGGGAAGGAGATAGAGAGGCAAGAAAGAAGATGATCCAGGCAAATTTAAGATTAGTCATAAGTATCGCTAAAAGATACATGCACTTAGGAATACCTTTGATGGATTTAATTGAGGAAGGAAATATGGGTTTAATGAAGGCAGTAGATAAATTCAATCCTAAAAAAGGTTATAGATTTTCTACCTATGCTGCTTGGTGGATAAGGCAATCTATTACTAGAGCAATATCTGAGCAGTCAAAGACGATTAGAGTACCTGTATACATAAATGAATTGATTGCAAAGTATAGAAAGATGAAAAATCTATTATCTCAAAAGTTAGGGAGGATACCAACAGTTAGAGACATAGCTAAAAAGATGAGATTACCAATAGAAAAGATTCAAGATGTTGAGAGTTGGTTAACTAAGACATCTTCATTAGAAACACCAATTGGCGAAGAAGAAGAGGAAGTAAAGGATTTAATTGCTGATGAATCTACTATTTCTCCAAGAGAAGAGATAGAAGGTCTTTT
>DDKR01000103.1 GCA_002340085.1 Candidatus Omnitrophica bacterium UBA2593 | reverse complement strand
CTTCATGAGCTTTGGCATTATCCCAGATAAGATAAATCTTACGCATATGTGCATACAGATTGGCCAGTCTTTGAATAAATTTCAGCATTACCTTGAAAGTTGTTGCTTTTGTCTATATGGTGGTATACCTTACCCGTATTTACCTTCAAGGCACCAAAGACAACCAATCTACCTTTAGTCTCCCATTGGGAAGGGATTTTCTGTAATTTGGCTCTTCTATCCATTTTTGTCTAGGATTTGGTCTTACCAGATAAGGTGTTGCCTCATCAAGATAAAAAGCTACCTCCCTATCTTTGTCCATACGCCTAAGTGTCGTTTCAATACGGTTTTTTTACCTCATACTCTGAGGTCAAGTAGAGGTAATCCAACGCTTAGAACGTTTGTATGAATACCCTTCTGCTCTGATAACTCTGCGCATATATTCAGGGCTAATTGCTTCGATAATCTTTGTCTTTATGGCAATTGCGCATAGCCCTCTTAAGCTCCAACTGCTCTGAGCTAATCCAAATTCTGTGGGTTTAGTCTTAAGTAGCTTGATAATTTTGTCTCTCTGTTTCTCTTTAATTTCCCGCGGTCTTCCACTAGAAGGTTTTTGGTATAAACCAGCTACACCTTTCTTATTAAACCGGCGAATATATTTACGAACCTTGTTGAGATGTAAATCTACAATTTCAGCGATCTCTGGTGCTTTCAGACGTTTAATAGCAGACAACCAGACTACTCTGGCTCGTTTATACAACCGGGTATTATTAGATTTAAGCAACTTTTTTAATTCTGTTTTTTCAGATTTAGAGAGTTTTCTTACAAAAATTGGCCGCATAGTTACCTCCTTTACCGGTAACTATTATAGCCAATCTAATTATAATTTGCAATCCTTATTTAGTAGACAAAGCACCATAGAAAACAAAGGTAAGTTCTAGCCATCTTAAGAGATAGACCATTTTAGAAAGCGTCTCTGTAAAGCCTAAGGTGTTCTATAGAAACAAGAATTAGCTTATCTTTAGCTTAAGTTCAGATTAAATCGTATTCTCTGTTATTTTACCAAATGGAGAAGAAATTTAAGATTCTGCTTGGACTTATAGCTATGAACTCCAAAGACAGCTACTGTCAAGATATGGTTAGCTTAAGATAAAGCCAACTTTTCAAAGAAAACCAAAGAAAAATCAAAAAAACAGGATAGATAAAAACAAACAACTACCTTCAAAATAACCTTAAAATCCTTATAATATAGGGTTTTTCAGTGTTAACTATTTAGAATTTAAGTCAAGATTCCAGTGGTCGCTCTATACCTTGTGTTCTATATTACCTACAAACCTCTTTTCAAAGCATAATCTGTGGAATTGGCTAAATGCACCTTTTTATGAACGCAGTAAAGCACCGCTGAATTCACTACAGTTAGAGCTCAAATTTTGCTAATTTGGACAGTAATGAACTGATATCGTTCTTACAATTCATAGTTTAATTCTTAAAACGTCCTCTTGTGCTTGGAAATATCTTTCGGGTGTGCCTATATCTATCCAATAACCAGAAGTTTGATAACCGTATATCGGTAAATGTCTTTCTATCAATTCTGGGATAAATTCCCTCTCAAAAGAATATCTCCTCCCTTTGGGTATATATTCAATCGCTTCTGTCTGAACAATATAGATACCTGCATTTATAAGTACTCTCTCCTTTATCTTAGATTTCTCATTGAATCTTTTTACTCTTCCCTCAGAACTACAAGAGACCACACCATAAGAAGAAGAATCAAAGGATTTAACCAATAGAATTGTAACTAGTGAGTTTCTCTTAAGATGAAAATCTAATAATCCAGATATATCTATGTCTGTCAAAATATCTCCATTTAAAACGAGGGAGTATTGATCTTTAAATCTGTTTTCAGTTATGTAGAAAGAATCAAAAGCATTCCTTAATGCTCCAGCAGTATCTAAAGGAGTATCTTCTTTTACATAACTTATCTTTACGCCAAATTTTGAACCATCACCTAATTCTTCCTCTATTTTATTTCCGAGGTAACCAACAGCGAATACTATCTCTTCAATCTGATATCTTTTCAACCAATCTATCTGATAGAGACAAATTGGTTTATTATTTAAAGGTAAAAGTACCTTTGGAATTCTATCCGTCAAAGGTCTCAGTCTTAGTCCTTCTCCCCCTGCTAAGATTATTGCTCTCATCTTATGATCTTAAGGAAACGATGTCTTCCTATCTTTAAAATTCCTCCCCTTTCTATAGAAAAATTTTCTTCCCTGATTTTTTCCCCATCAAAACTGACTGCGCCTTCTCTGATCAATCTTCTTGCCTCATTACCAGATTTTATTAGTTTTGATCCCAAGAGTAATTTTAAAATGGGTGTTTTTGTAGATAATTTATATACAGGTACTTGAGAGGGAATTTCTCTTTTTTTAAAGACGCGCTCAAATTCTTCTCTTGCTCTTTCTGCTTCTATATCTCCATAGAATCTCTTAACTATCTTTCCAGCTAAATTTAATTTTGCCTCTTTAGGATGTAATTTTTTTACTTGATTGAGGTCTTCTTTAGTTAAAATCTCATAGTATCTATACATCAAACTATCTGAGATCGACATAATCTTTCCAAAGATACTATCTGGTTCTTCATCTATTCCAATATAATTGCCATAAGACTTAGACATTTTTTTTACCCCATCTGTTCCTTCCAATAGTGGAAGCATAATAATTACCTGGGGAGTTTGCCCGAAATTTTCTTGCAGCTGTCTTCCCACTAAAAGATTAAACTTTTGGTCTATACCTCCTATCTCAATATCTGCTTTTAAGTAGACTGAATCGTAAGCCTGTAATAAAGGATAGATGAATTCAGTAAGAGTTATTTCCTTTTTTTCTTCATATCTCTTCTTAAAATCTGCCCGGCCTAAAAGTTGAGCAACACTTAAATAGGAAGTAAGTCTTAAGAAATCCTTTGTATTTAAATCTTTCAGCCACTGACTGTTAAATAGAATCTTTGTCTTTTCTCTATCTAATATTTTAAAAGCCTGCCTTTTATAGGTTGAAGCATTCTTTTCTATCTCTTCTTCAGTCATCGAAGGTCTAGTTGTATCTTGCCCTGAGGGATCACCTATTCGGGCAGTAAAATCACCAATTAAGAAATAGACGATATGACCAAAATCCTGGAATTGTCTTAACTTATTTAGAAGAATAGTGTGGCCTAAATGCAGGTCAGGAGCAGTTGGATCAAATCCAACTTTAATCCTAAGAGGTTTTTTTTTCTTTAATCTTTTAAAGAGTTCTTCCTCTGAGATTATCTCAGAGATCCCTCTTTTTATCTGTTCAATCTGTTCTTTTATATCCACCGAAAACCTTAAACTATTAAAATGCGGGATTTTGGGAGTGTTATTTTATACTTTTGCTGAAAGGCCAATTCTTCCCAGCTCAGTATCTACTCTTATGACCTTTACTCTTATCTTATCTCCAGATTTAAGCTTCTCTACTCTTTCTTTCTCTATCTCATCTTTAAAGACCATACCTTCTAAATCTTCTTCTAATTTTACAAAGATACCAAAATCGGTTAGATAAATGATCTCTACCTCCAAAATTGAATTTAAAGGATACTTTTCTGCAATCTCCGGCCATGGAGAAGAAGAAATCTGCTTTAGTCCTAAGGAAATCCTCTGAGACTTTGAATCACAAGCTAAAACTACCACCTCTATCTTTTGGCCTTTTTTCAAGACTTCTTGAGGATGTGAAATTCTCTTTGTCCAGGATAAATCCGAAATATGGATCATTCCTTCTAAGTTATCCTCTAATTCTACGAATGCTCCGTAATCAGTGAATCCCCTTATCCTACCTGTGACCTTTGCACCCCTTGGATATTTAGATTCAGCCTCAAGCCAAGGATTTATCTCTAACTGTTTTATACTCAAAGAAAGTCTCCTTGCATCTTTATCTACACTCAACACCTTTGCTTCTATAATATCAGAGACAGAAAATAATTCTGAAATATTTGCGATCCTCTTTGACCAAGAGACCTCTGATATATGAACTAACCCTTCGATTCCTTTTTCTAATTCTATAAATACCCCGTAAGGGAGGATATTTTTGATCTTCCCCTTTACTTTTGTTCCTACTGGATACTTTTTCTCGATGTCAGACCAAGGATCAACTGTCCTCTGCTTTAGACCCAAGGAGATCTTCTGATTCTCTCTGTCAAAACCCAAAACTACAACCTCTAATCTATCTCCTAAAGCAACGACTTCTGAAGGATGATTTATCTTTGACCAGGACATATCTGTAATATGCAATAGACCATCTATACCCCCTAAGTCTAAAAATGCCCCAAAATCTGTGACGGCCTTGACTACGCCTGTCACAATCTTTCTTACTTCTAACTCTTTCCAGATCTTTTCCTTTATAGTTTCTTTTTCCTTCTGAAGCGCCTCTTTTCTAGAGAGGATTAAAGAATGCCGGAGGTGATTCAATTTTATGATCTTGAATTTAAAGGAGTTACCAAAAATTTCTTTCTCAAATGCACCTTTAAAAGTGGATAGAGATAGAGGTAAAAAACCTTCCAGACCAAAAACTGTAACTATAAATCCACCCTTTATTTTCTTTAAAATTTTTCCCTCAATAAGCTCATCTTCTCGATAGGCTCTTTCGATTTTCTTCCAATTGAGTAATTTCTTTGCCTTATCTCGAGATAGAACAACTTCTCCGCGTTCATCCTCAATAGACTCTACAAATACATCTATTTCTTTATTTAATTCTAATTCTTCAGATTCAAATTCAGCCAGAGAGATTATTCCTTCAGATTTGTATCCGATATCTATCAATACTCCCTTTGGCCTTATATCTACAATTCTACCTTTTATTACTTTTCCCTCTTGAATAACTCTTACAGATGCTTCATAGAGTAATTTTAGATCTTCTTCCATCTTTCAAACTCCTTATAATTTTTCTTACTAAGATCTTTGGTGTTGAAGCTCCTGAAGCAATGCCTATGAAGAGATTTTCTAATTTGGGTAATCTACCAAGATCTTCCTGGTTTTCTATATGATATGAATTTTTATTTATCTTCTTAGCTGTTCTATAAAGAGACCTTGTATTTGCACTGACTTTGTCACCCACAATTACCATTAAATCTACCCTCTCTGCTATTCTTTTTATTTCTTCCTGACGCCTAAGACAATCAGGACAAATAGTATTAAACAGATAGAACTCTTTAACCCCAATATATTTTCTCATTAAACTACTAACTATTTGTAAATATTTATCTTTTGATTGTGTTGTCTGAGAGATAACTCCTACCTTCTTTATCTTCTGTAAAAGATTATTATCTAATAAATCGGGCTCTCTGTCAATAACCCTTATATCTCTAATTACTCCTTCTAATGCTTTAATCTCTGTATGCTTTCTATCTCCTAAGACAAAAATTTTGAATCCTCTTCTCTTTAGATTTTTACAGATTCTATGGACAGAAGCTACATAGGGACAGATAAGATCGATAAATTCTATATTTTTATTCTTTAATCTTTTGATTAATTCTGGTGATGTTCCGTGGGTAGGAAGAAAAAGGAGAAAGAAACTCTTCAGCAAATTCAGATCTTCAATTAATTTAAGACCTCTCTTAGATAGATCTTTTGTAACATAAGA
>DDKR01000101.1 GCA_002340085.1 Candidatus Omnitrophica bacterium UBA2593 | reverse complement strand
TCACTCCTCTCTTTCTCTACTAAGACTTGAGAAGATGAAGGTTTATTTTCTGGAATTTCTCGTTTGATCTCACCTTCTTCTGTCTCTATAGGGTTATCCAAAGATTCTATAGTCTTTCTCTCTCTATTTAGTGTTTTAAGTCTATTCTTACTTAAATTTACTGTGATCCGATAAAGCCAAGTAAAAACATTTGATTCTTGCCTAAATCCTTTAATAGCACGCCAGGCACGTACAAAGACTTCCTGGGCTGTATCATTGGCCTCATCATAGTTATTCAAAAATCTATAAGCGATATTAAAGACTTTTCTATGGTATTTTAAGACAAATTCATCGAATGCACCGGCTAAATTCTCTTTACATCTTTCAATTAAGCTATTCTCTTCCCTAGACTCCACCATTATATTAGACAATGTAAACTTAAAAAAGTTCCCAAATTTATATCTTTTTCATTAGATCTTCTGAGGTGGTGATAGAATTTCAATGGCTTAAAATAGTTAACTTTATTAGTCAATTCTTTAGAGCTCATACCAAAGCAGTTAAAAATTTACTAGCACTTATTATCCGGATATCCTCCTTAAAAATATCTATGTCTCCTTCTTTTACTACCTGATAGACAAAAGGTATCTTGAGTTTATTAGAGAAATATTTAAGGTTTTTATCAACATCTTGAGAAGATAACTTTGCCTCCACGCAGAACCAAGGTTTTTTATTTACAACTACAAAAAAATCTACCTCTCTTTTTTCAGTATCTCGTAGATAATACAACTCAGCTTTATAACCTAAGGTATCATAGAGGAAGTGCACAAACTTTAATAGGTGAGAGGCAACCATATTCTCAAATCTCCTTGCTTCATTTTCAATCTCTGACCAATCCCAAAAATATAATTTAGGCTCTTTTCTTAAAGACCTGATTTTCTTAGAAGTATAGGGGTAAATCCTAAAGTGATAATAAAACTTTTCTAAGATATCCATCCATAGCTTCACACTTTTAAAGGATACCTCTAAATCTTCTCGGAGAGAGTTTAAGGAAAGTAAAGAAGAAACTTTCTGGGGTAATAGTTCTACCAAAGATTCTATCATTGAAATTTCTCGTACATTTTCTATGTCTCTTATCTCTTCTCTTATAATTCTATCTACTCTCTCATTATGCCACCGCTTTAGAAAGGCATCATTTTTTTTCAAGAATACTTCAGGAAAACCTCCGAATTTAAATAAGTCTTTGAATATCTCTTGGCCCTTCTTCTCGTAGAAAAACCTATAGGGAAATTTTTTCTACAAATTTTTTCCTTTGGGGCAAAAAAATCAGATTTAAGAAATATTTGTTTTTATGTTTTAAGTTCGCTTTATTTCTCAATTCAACTCTATTTGTCAAGTTTGATAATCTCTTGTGAGGTGATGGACAAATCTTAATGGCTCAGGGATTCGATAGGACTTTGTAGTCTTCAAGATAATTTCAATTGAGGTAGCCAAATCAATCTTAAACCCTGGAGAGACAAAGATAGGTTTCACATTATCCTTTGTCCTTAGAACAGCTCCTAATATCTCTTTGGTCTTCTTATCATAGACAAGACTATAATCTCCTCTTTTTTCTTTGGTTGGTCTGAATTCTCCATAGAGATGATTCTTTGCACAGCCAATTGTAGGAGTATTTAAGATTATACCCAAATGTGTAGCGATCCCCATTCTCTCAGGGTGCATTATTCCCTGACCATCAAAGAGGACCAGATCAGGTCTTAATTTTGTTCTTTTAAATGCCTCTAAAATCAAAGGTCCTTCCCTAAAAGAAAGGAGTCCAGGTATATAAGGAAATTTTACATTCTTCGTAAGGGTTATCTTCTCCAACAGATTCAGGTTCAGAAAATCAAATATACAGACAGCTACTTTGGCTTTGTCATCTAAATATGCAATATCTACGGCCGCAATTCTTCTTATCCTATCCATAGTGATTTCATCTATGATTATTTGTGTCTTTAACTCTTCTTGAATCTTCTTTGCTTCTTCTACACTCACATCCCAAGAATGTAATTTTCTTATTCTCATCTTTTACAAATTAGGGCTAATTTTTTACTGTTTTTTAAGAGATAGAGAGCGATATGGTCAGCTATATCTAAAAGACCATAACTTGCAGGCCATAACTCACAAGAATAAATTTCCTCCAGATAGGTTTTCTCTTTCAAAATTGAATAAACAATAGTAGAGCCAAAAGATAGTTCTCCTAAGAGTTTCCTGTCTCTATCTTTGTCTTCTCTTGGGGTTTAAGTAGTTCTGATAAAATGACTTTCAGTATCGCTCTCTTCTTCTTATCTATCTTTCTAAGCCCAAGGGATTGTGTCCTCTATAAGCTAAGATAGTGTAGGCAGTAGACGATAAAGCACCTGTCCTAGAGCCCTTTGGGGTATACCATCCATGTCCAGTATCGACAAAATCCTGAGTTGCATAAGGAAGACAACCTTGGCCTTGGCCGGTAGGAGAAGGAGAAGAGATTATCAATTTTCCTAATTCTATCAAAAAATCCTCTGCTCTCTCTAAGTATTCATCTGCTTTCAGGATTTCACCTAACTCTTTGTAGTAATCAGAGATAATCTTATAGGATAAGACCATCTGTGCTGTCCACTCACAAGATATAACCCCACCCCGTGGAAAATGTCTCCTTTTAGCAAAGTCAAATCCTCTTACCGAAATTACTTCTCCAGTTGGTCTCTTAAAGTATGTGGTAACTAAGCAATTCTCCTCGGCAAATTCTATGATTTCATCAGGAGACATCCCTATCTGCTTTAATTTTTCTGGACCAATTGCTGCGATTGACCAGGCATAGGTATCAGTAGCAATTGTAGAATCTCCTCTGCCTCTCTTTACAGGAGGAGAGATCTGGCGATCATAAACATGCTTATCTAACCAACTTAATACATCTTGGCAAGCTAAGAGATATCTATCTTCCTTAGTGACCTCATAGAGCATCTTAAAGAAAGCATAAGCATCTAAATTGTGTTCAGTAGAGAACCACTCTATATCTGGACCTCCTTTTAAGCCTCTTTCGGGGTCTTGGCTCTGTAAAAAAATTGCCCAATCAGCGATCCCTAAAGCTACTTTAAGATAAGTTCTATCTTTGGTTATAAAGGTGTATTTTAATATCGCTATTCCCAACCAGAGATTTGGTCCGGTGTGTACAACATACTCAGCAGGTTCTCCGGTTGAAGCATAGTAAGCGTTGCAAAATCCTCCCTTTGCCTTCTTTGCCTTAGAATAAAAGTTAAAGATTTTTTTCGTTCTCTCTAAGTCACCAAAGATCAAGAATACCAAGGAAGCTAAAGCCTGATCATAACTGAAAGCTATATCTTCTAATTCTGTGTCTCCTTCAAAGCTTAAAACCAAACCCGTCCTTGGGTTTTGGCGTCTCTTTATCCATTCATACATCTTCCTTATCGTTTCTTCTTCTAACCTTTTTCTTTCCTTCTTAATCTGAGAAAGCCCCTGTGTTATCGTATCTTCCTTCTTAGAGAGGAGAGCTAATCTTTCCTCTAAAGATTCTTTATCCTTACTTACCTTAGCTAATTCTTCTTTTAATCCTTCTATCCTTTGGAGATCCTCTTTTCTTAGAACTTCTTCTCTTTGTACCAACTCCTTCAATTTTTCTTCTAAGCTTTCTATCTGGAATTTTTCTTGGGCTAATCTTTGTTCTAAATCTTCTTTTTCTTCTTTGATCTTTTGTATCTCTTCCTTAGTAAGACTTGACTTTTGCAAGATCTCTACCAACTCTTCAACTAATTTGAGATTTTGTCTCCTCAATTTCAAGTTATAGAAAGAATTCATTCCCAACCCTAAAATTAAGATAAGGATGAGTGAAAGGATTAAATTAGGTAAAATCTTTTTAGTTTGAGCATAGTAGAATATTCTCTTATTCTCTCTCTCATCTATCTTTGTATAGTCGATGCCAATCAAGTATTGATTTATAGGATACTCTTTCGTCCTTTCAAACCAAGCAATCCTACCTGAAGCTGAAACTGCTTTTTTAGATAGAGGAACATGAATATTTAAAGAGATTTTGATCTCATCCTTTTTCTTTAGAGCTTCCTCAAGCTCTTTGCTCAAGTTATTTACCGTCAGACACACGCCTCCCTTAGAGATATTATTTGTAAAACCCTGAAGCCACCTACTTATCTCTTTAGATTCTAAGTCTCTAAATTTAAATTCAATTGGAAAGACAGAATCTAATCTTATGTACCTACGCCTCTCTTCTTTGTATCTTTTAGGCATATTATTTGATGTTTAATCTCCTTTCACATATAGGACAGAATCTAAAATCCTTTATATCTGTATCTCGCAAGGAATTTGAGAAATGCATTACACATTTTGGATTTGGGCAATGAGAAAGTTTAAAGATATGGCCTATCTCATGGACTGCTTCCTTTAAAATCCTTTGATAGAATAAGTCTTTATCTTCTGACAGGCCATAGAATTCCTGTCTTAAACGTTTAACTGAAATAACTGCTATTCTATTTAGAGGCTGAGCTTCACCAAAGATAAAATTTAGACCTTCTACATATAGATCTACATCCAAGATTCCTAAGATTATATCTTCTGTGGCAAAGATATCTTTTAATCTATTCAGAATAGAACTAGAATGAAATTGTCCCCTTTTATAATTATAGGAAAATGATATATCTAAGTTATACTCTTCTAATTTTGTTTTCTTTTCAAAAGTTTTCTCTAAATCCTTGGCCAAAGGACTGAATGGTTCTTTTTCTAAATTTATAGTCAAAAGTAGGATATCTTCAGCCATAAGATCACCTGCCACCAACAAAAGGATAATTATAAGAATATAGAGGATGATTCCTCTCGACTCAAGAAACATTCAAGGATATCTTTTTTCTTTAAAGAGAGAAAGGAGCTTATCGAACCTCTTATCCTTCCTGAGATTATCTAAATCCTTATCTCTCTCCAGATACTTAAGGTCATCGTATCCTAAATCCAAGGCCTTCTTCAAAGTATCTAAGGCCTTATCTATCTCATTCAGCAATGAATAATCGCAGGCAAGATTATAAAATACTACAGGATCTTGAGGCCTTAATTTTACTAACCTTAAATCTACTTTCAATCCTTTCTCATAAAATCCTTTCTTCGTATAGAGATCGCCTAAAATAACTAACGCCTCTACAAAGTTAGGTGAGTTTTTGAGAACTTTCTCATAGAATCTTATCTCAAAATCATCTCTCTTCATTCGACCTCTAAGACAATCCTTTCATTTACTAAGAAGGCTAACCTTTCTATAAATTCCTTGAATTGGCTGTATTCAGATTCAAGGATTCTTCTCTTCTTAGTAGTTTGGGTCTTCCGAAAATATATTTTATTTTCTTTTAATTCATATTCGACATTAAAATCCATCCACTCAGATTCTTCTTTTACTGAGAGAGGAATGTACTTTACTTTAAAATGTGAAGGTATCTCTATCTCGATCTCTTCTTTTATCTGTTCAGGTAGACCTAAATCTAAAGGATAAACTCTCTCTTTAGTTGCAACTAAAGAGGTATCGATCTTCGCATATACAGGTAAAACCCTTAAATTTCCTGCTCTTGTAAAGTAATCTTTACCTTTAAAGTTATATCTTAATGTTATATTCTTATCTAAATCTTTAAGATTTTCTATTTCATAAGAGAGTAAGTCTGCCTCTACACAGAAATTAGAGACTTTTTTCTTTAGAGATTCCTCAATTAATTTTGGCGGTGTATATTTCAACCATAACCTTTGACCCTGATCAAACTCTCCATAAGTCTTAACTACTCTTTCTCCAAAGACCTCTTCATTTTCATCTACTTTTATCTTCATCTGATATTCTACTGAATTTTGTGTAGGAAAATACAAGGGTGTTTGTAGGATTTCGTATCCTTCTTCTCCAAATAATAAAACCTTCCTTTCTTGATCATCTCGAGGCAAATTGTCAAAAGAACAGACCTCACAAGTAGGATCTACAAATTGAATCTGATCTCCTATCTTTACTGCTGCAATACAGTGGTTGAAGACGAGTGTAGGAAAATCTTCCTCTAAATTATAGTAATCTTCAGTGCCAATTAAGACAGGATAAGCTTCTACACCTATCTCGTTCAACATAGAGATCAAAAGTATGGTTTTGTCTTTGCAGTCTCCGTACTTGTTCATGAAGATATCGGTTGCCTTATGAGGAGTGTATCCTGCTTGTCCATACGCAACAGCAACATAGCGGATATCTTGAGCAACGAAGTTATAGATTGCTCTCACCATCTCTCTAAGTGAAGTCTTATTCTCTGTAAGTTCAGACACTTTCCTCTTTATATTCTCATCACTTCCTACTTTGTCCTTCGCTAAATTCCACCACCACTGATATATCTCATCCCAAGATTTAAATGTAGAAAATTTTATAATTGTATTTATCTGAGTAAAGGGAGGTAAATTGCTCTCAGGTGTAATCTGAGGGATATCTCTAAATTCATACCTATATATCTTTTTAGTATCTCTTTTGAAGATTTTAGGAGAAAGCTCAGCTTGGAATCGGTTATACTCTTCATTTATAATCTTTGTATAGATTTCTCTATCCTGGGGAACAATTATTTCAAAGTTTGCTTTGAGGACAGGTTCTCTCTCTTGAAGTCTGTATTTTAGGATGAGGTCTTTTTTATTTATAAGTTCTGTCCTTTTGATCTTTGCTTTATATTCGATGACCGAACCAATAGATACTTCTGGCATAGAGACGATCTTTACACGAGCATTAGAATAAAGAGGAAAATTTAAGTATTTTGAAACATCTCTGATATCTTTATCACCTGCAAAGACAGCTTCACCATCTGGTTTTATCGTCTTTGCATAGATGATCTCTACCTTCTCATACGTAGAGTCATAGTCGATTTCGACTTCGGAAAAATCCTTTTTACCCCGCTCATTTAGGATTCTAACGATGAAATGTATATCTGATTCTAAGGTGTTATCTAACTTTAATTCTATCTTCTCATCACACAAGAGAATAACTGCTCCTGCCTCAGGGTAGTCTTTTAAGAGGGATTCCTCAATCAAACTCTGAATGAATGGATCTAATCTCTCTTCTAACCTTGGTTTAATCGCTTCTAACCTCTCTTGTGCAAATACCGAATATTTTTTGTCTTCTATTCTATTGTAGAGATTTTTTGCTCTTTCATAGAGATTCAATCTCTCACAAGTCAATCCATAGTAGTATAGGTATTCTGGATCGATTAAGTCATCATACTGACTGAATATACTTAAAGCAGTTGTAAAGTCTTGTATCTTAAAGTAGGAGATAGCTAAGAGTTTCTGACTATAAAAATCAGAGAGACCGAACAACTCCTTAATCGCTAATTCATAATCACCATGCAGATAATAGAGTCTTCCCAACTTCTGTTGAATCTCCTCCTTATCTTCGGAGATTTTAAGTAAATCTCTGTACTTTTGAATGGCGATCTTATAGGATCGAACACTCCTTTCTGAATGTAGGTCTGCTCTTCTCAAAAGAGGAGCACAGCCAGCTAAAGCAAAAATAAGAATGAAGAGAAGTCCTTTTTTCAATATCTTCCTCCTTTCTTTGAAGTATCTAAGTATCTCTTTAAGTAGGACATTTGGTCTTTTACCAACGATAAGAGAGACCCCTAAAAGGATAAGGAGTAGGCCTGGACCGGGTAAAAAACAAAGAAGGATCCCTATAAAGATAAAGACTCCACCTATGATCAAACGAGTGAATCCTGACATCTTAGAAGCCAAAATTTCCCTTGATAAAGAATACTTCAATATCAGAGTATTTTGGTTTTTTCTCTGTAATCATTGTTATCCTGCAGATCCGCTCCTCAGAATCACAATCCTGACAAATACCTTTTTTCACACATGGTGTATTCAAGTTTAACCTCTTTGCATTCAGGGGAGCAGAGACCTTCTTTATCCTTTCTAAACCCGCTTTTAAATCTTTGACTATTTTATTCTCACCGGCTACAATCAATATCTTCTTTGGTCCGAATACCGATGCACATATTCTATTTCCGATGCTATCTCTATTTACAATCTGGCCTTTTTCGGTTATGGCATTTGCACTAGTCAAAAATAAGTCGCAAGTCAATTGTTTAATCCTCATATTCTCCTTCTCTCCAGGAGTCAATCCTGGTAAACCATGATAGATTATATTCTTCTTCTCTTTTTCTAAAAGAGAAATTATTCCTAATTCTGTCAAAGTTACTGATCCTCCTACACCGATATTCTGATAATCTTTGATATAAGATTTTATCTTGGAGATCAATTTTTTTCTATCCTCAAAAAATTTAACTCCAAAACCATTCTTTCTTAAGGCTTCAATCGTCTTTTTTAATCTACTCTTCATTCTATCTCCAAAGTCAATCTTCGATACTTCTCTGATAAGAATTTGGTTATTTCACCGGGAATCCCTCCATTGATTGGTCTTTTATCTAAATACACGAAGGGCGCAATCTCTAAAAGCGAATTCGTCAAAAATGCCTCAGAGCTATCCAATATTTCTTCTGGTAATAGTTCTTTCTCATAGACTCCTATACCTTCTTTTTTGGCAATATCTATGATTGTATTACGGGTTATTCCCTTTAAACACCCACAATCTAAAGAAGGTGTAAGTATCTGGGAATCCTTTACTAAGAATACATTTGTCCTTGAGCCTTCACACACATAGCCTTTTGTATTTAAGAGTATAGCTTCATCTGTGTTCTTCTCTTCTGCCTCTTTCAAAGCCAATCTGTTATTTAGGTAGTTTAAGGATTTTATCTTAGATAAAACAGAATATTCGTTCTGCCTAAAATCAGAGATTATACATTTGAAACCTTCTCTATAGATTTTTTTAGGATAGGATTTAAATTCTCTTACAATTATACAGAACTTAGGAAAGGCTTTTGCCTTCCAGTAGTTTATACGTATATAGGCATCAGAGATCTTACTTTCTCTCAATAACTCTTCTGTCTTCTCAATCATCAAGGATCTTTTAGGAGGCTCTAAATCTATTAAGGAACAGGAATCTATCAATCTATCTATATGGGCTTCTAAGAGGAAGGGCTTTCGGTTATAAGCCCTCATCGTCTCAAACAGACCATACCCATATAAGAATCCTTCATCTATGTGTAGGTTTAGTTGATCTTCTTCTAAAATTTTATCGTCTAAATAGACTAATCCCATAAGATCTTTTGGCTTAAGGCTTCTATCAAGGCTTCTGCCTTATCTAAAGTTTCTTGATATTCTTTCTCAGGAGAAGAATCTGAGACTACCCCACCGCCAACCTGAAAGTATACTCTCTTATTTTTCAGAAGGAGGGTTCTTATTAAAATATTTAAGTCCATATCTCCTGAAAAACTCAAATAACCCAATGAGCCTGTATAGATGGATCTCTTCGTAGGTTCTAATTCTTCGATTATCTCCATTGCTCTTATCTTTGGACATCCAGTAATTGAACCTCCGGGAAAACATTCCTTTATCAGATCTATTCCTTCCCTATCTCTATGTAGTATCCCCTCTATTTCAGCTGTTGTTTGAAATACCCGGGAATAAACCTCTAAGTTCCTTAAATTTCTTACCCTTATCGATCCATACTCACAGACCTTACCTAAATCATTACGTTCTAAGTCTACAATCATAATCAGTTCTGCTTTATCCTTTTGGCTATTTAGAAGTTCAAGTCTTTTTGTTCTATCTTCGGCTAAATTCTCACCCCTTGGCCGAGTTCCTTTCATTGGCCTTGTAAAGACTTTTTTTCCTCTCAGAGTTAAGAATCTCTCAGGAGAAGAACTCAAAATCTGAAAATCTCCGAAATCTAAGTAAGCAGAGAAGGGTGCAGGATTAGTCTCTCTTAGGAAACCATATAGATCTATAGAAGAAAACTTGTACTCTACAGAAAACCTCTGAGACAGATTCACCTGATAGATATCCCCACATCTTATATAATCTTTTGCTTTCTTAATCGCTTTGATATAGTCCTCCTTTTTAAAGTTTGAATGTAGCCTTTTATAGGGTATTTTGGACTCATTATAAGTGTCTCTGAAAATAAATCTGTGTTGGGGTTTTCTTTCTACAAAGGTATGATAGTTGTCTCTACTGAAAGATATTCTCTTAAGATTCTCTTGGTAATTGGATAATCTTTTTACTATCTCATTTAATCTATACTTTGCTCTCTTCTCTTTTAAGTAAGAGTTTTTCTCAGGAAATCCTGAGGATAAAATCATCAGTCTCTTTTTAAGATGGTCGACTATCAAGAGTGTATCATAGAAACCGAAGATACAGGTCGGAAGATTTAAGTCATCGGTTGCTTTAGACTCTATTCTCTCTAAAATAAAACCTAAATCATAGGAAAAATAACCAACTGCTCCTCCCAAGAAAGGAGAAATCTTTTTCTTAGGAGGAATCCTATATTTATTGAGTAGTCTCCTTAACTTCTCAAATGGGTCTTCTTTATCTGTAGTCTTTAAGATGAAGAAAGGATCAAACCCAATGAAAGAGAATCTTCCTAACTCCTCTGACTTCAAAGAGCTATCTAAAAAGAAAGGATACTTCTCGTCCTTGAATACCTTAAAGAGTCTGAAAGGGTCAGAATCGTATCTATAGTTCTTGAGGATCATCTTGTGATGATATACTCTGGTATTTTTAAAATAGGATGATAGGATAGTTTTGTTCTCCCTAAGTTCTCTAAACCCGAATCTCCCATCGTATTTATGTACTCATATGAAAATAATTCTTTACAGAACTCCCTGAAGATGAATTGTGAGACTCCTTTGTATCTTAGATCGGTTATCTCAAAAAGAATACAGAATGTTTTTTCATTCAACTGAAAACCAATACTTACACCACAAAAATCTCCATCTACTTTTAAGACTCCTCCTCTTAAATTTAGTTCTCTGTAGTTATCTAAGGATGTTCTGAAACAAGAAAAATTATTATCTAACATCTCTTGATAAATCGGCTCAAGAATCTTTCTCTTTCTGTCTTCTGACCATCTCCT
>DDKR01000037.1 GCA_002340085.1 Candidatus Omnitrophica bacterium UBA2593 | reverse complement strand
GCTGGTAATCTCTACGCATTTTTTAAATATCGAACCACTGATTTTGAATTTAAGCATACTTTGAATTGGATAGATGTAAATACTTTAATCTGGGGTGTCAATGCCCGATATAATACTATTAAGAGTCCGAATATAACAAAAAGACATAATCAACACCTTTATGGGATTTATATCCAGAACGAATATAAACCTCAAGATAATCTTTCGGTCTTTCTGGGAATAAGATTTGATCGCCATCCATTAGTAAAAGACCCGCTATCTCCTCGGTTAAGTATAGTCTATGCACCACAGAGGGATCATACATTTCGATTTTCTGCAGCAACTGCTTTCAGAACACCTACATTCTTAGAGTCGTATGGTGATGTAAATTTTACTCTTCCTACAGGATTTCCTCCTCCTTTTCATTTGGCATCCGTGCGATTCTTGGGAAATAAGGATTTAAAATCAGAATCGATAACTTCCTTTGAGTTGAGTTATCAAACCTGTTTATTCGATCGACTTAAAGGGAGCTTAAATATATTTTATAATAAATTAGAGAATCAAATAAGATGCACACAAAAGATTATAAGACCTTTTCCTTTGGCATACCAATTTGACACTATCAATCAAACCGAGGATTCATTCGTTTTTGGCGGAGAGACAGGTATCGAAGTCTTAATAAATGATCAGACAACGGGTTTTTTGAACTACTCTTATCAAAACGTAAGGTGTCCACATGCTCATTCTCATGCTCCTAAGCATAAAATTAATGCTGGTTTGAGATTTACTTTTGACAATGGCTTGAATTGTGATTTGAATGCCTATCATGTAAGTGGATTTTTATGGAAGATTGGAGAGGTCAATTCATATACTATAGCTAATGCTCGAATTGGACGCAAATTCTTAAATGATGATATGGAGGTAGCCTTAGCAATTCACAACCTTTTCAATAACCACCATAAAGAGTATCCATTGGGTGAAGAGGTTGGAAGGAAGATAATGTTTAGACTGAGCTATAAATTTTAGTTGCTTTGCTAACTATAACATGAAGATGTAAAGACTTATCGTCCATAGATTAATGAAAGTAGAGATAATATATCTTTTTCTCGTGGTGATAGTAGTCCTTCCAGTCTTTAGTTTTGCTTCCGATAGACCAACTGTTGTAGCTATCAAAAGTCAGGATAATGATCCTTATAACCTTGCCTTGAGAGGGTTCAGAAAAGTCTTAGAAGAGAGGGGAATTGAAGTTTCTATAACTCAATTTGATATGCAGGCAAGTATAGAAGAAGGGCAGAAAATTATCCTGTTTATAAAAGAGAATAAGCCAGACTTGATCTTAGCGATAGGCTCAGTAGCTACTGAGGTAATTAGCCGAGAAATTAAAGATATCCCTATAGTCTTCACCATGTTACTAAATCCTGTTGCTAGTGGTCTTGTGAGAACTATGGAGTCTTCGGGCTTTAATCTTACTGGTGCTTCAATGGATATACCAATTGAGACACAATTTGAATGGATTAAGAAGGTCGTTCCGGGCGTAAGAAGAATAGGTGTTCTTTATAATCCTAAAGAGACTAAGCCGGTAATTGATGAGGCTTTGAAGGTTGTTCAACAGATAGGAATAAAGTTAGAGGCTGAAGAGATCCACTCTGAAGCAGATCTTCCTAATTCTCTTGAGCAGCTTTGTAGAAAGATTGATGTTTTGTGGTCTGTAGCTGATAGCACAGTTTTTAGCCCTCAGTCTAGTCGATTCATCATCCTTTATACTTTACAAAATCAGATTCCATTTATAGGACTTTCACCTTCTTATGTGAAGGCAGGAGCACTATTGGCTTTATCATGGGATTATGAAGACATTGGTAAGCAATCTGGAGAGATAGCAGTTAAGGTATTGGCAGGAGAAAATCCAATCGATCTGCCCATTACCAGGCCTCGGAGAGTTTCTTTGTTTATCAACTACCGGACAGCTGAACAGATAGGAATAAAGATTCCTCCAGATGTTCTTAAGAAGGCGAAGGAAATAGTTAGATGACCGATAGAGACTGAGTATATGAGAAAGATTAGTAGAATAGGATTGCGAGCAAAATTTATTCTATCTATTTCTGCAGTGGTAATATTAGCCTCAGTGATTCTGAGTTGGGTTTTTATCAGAAATCAAGTAGAGCAACTTAGGAATGCGTTAAAGGAAAGGGGTAAATCCCTAACAAAGAATCTTGCTTACAACAGTGAATACGGGGTTCTAACTGTAAATAAAGAAGCTCTCATTACTTTAATCCAAGGAGTGATAGTAGAGGAAGATGTAGTTTATTGCTTAATCCAAGACAGAGAGGGAGAAGTTTTGGCTTTAGGAAGTAGACCAGAAGGAGAAAGGATATATAAAGAAATTGAGGAAGTAATGATTTCTAAAAGAATAGAGAAAGAAGAATTAAAGATACAATTCTATCGTTCTCCGAAAGGAGATTCTGTCTATGATGTTGTCAGTTCCATTAAGACCCAGCGAGTAAAGACTAAAAGAGAAGAGATTGTTTTGGCTGAACCTATATCAGAAAAATTCGAAGAAATTATAGGTAGCGTGCGTGTAGGAATCTCTTTAGCTCGTGTAAATCAACAGATAAATGGGCTTAAAAGAGCAGCTTTTGGTTTAACTTTTTTTGTGATTATTATTGGAATATTGGTGGCCTTTCTTTTGCTCAGAGTAATTGTTAGGCCGATTGAGAAATTGGTCCTGGGAACACAGAAGATTGCTAAGGGAGATCTCTCCTATCGAGTAGAGGTAAAGTCAAAAGATGAAATTGGAGATTTAGCTTTCGCCTTTAATGAGATGGCCGAAGAATTAAAGAAATCTCGAGACAGGATTGAGGATTACAGCAAAACGTTAGAACAGAAGGTAGAAGAAAGAACTAAGCAATTGAAGGAAGCACAGACCCAACTCATCCAATCTGCTAAGATGGTAGCAGTAGGCCAGTTAAGTGCAGGTATTGCTCATGAGATAAACAATCCGCTGGCAGGTATCCTAGGGTATTCCCAATTCATCCTAAACAAATCAAGGAGAACTGATTTCAATTTTGAGGATTTCAGGAACTGCCGAGACTATCTCAAACACATTGAAAGAGAATCTCAGAGGTGTAAGAAGATCGTAGAGAGTCTCCTAAGTTTTTCTCGTAGATCTACTGATGCATTTCAACTGTTAGATGTAAAATCAGTAATGGAGACTACCCTTTCTATTCTTAAGCATCCATTAGAATTACAAAATATTAAGATAGAAACAAGGTATCTGTCTTCAGAGATTCCTTTGATAATGGGTAATGCCAATCAGTTACAACAGGTCTTTACCAACCTCATTATTAATGCCCAGCATGCTATGCCTGAGGGTGGTGAGTTGAAGATAGATGTAGAAGTTACCAGAGGAGATGAAAATAAGTTTCTCAGAATTGCCCTCCAGGATACTGGCTGTGGGATTTCAAAAGAAAATTTAGAAAAAATCTTTGATCCATTCTTTACTACCAAACAAAACCGGGAATCTATAGGCTTAGGACTCTCTATCTCTTACCAAATCATCCAACAACACAAGGGAAGAATTTTAGTAGAGAGTGAAGTAGGTAAAGGTAGTACATTTACACTTATCTTACCTTACAAGTCTTAAAAAAGGATTCATTATGGAAGAGCAAACAGATATTCTGGTAGTCGATGATGAAGGGGTAATGCGTAGCTTAATCTGTGATGTACTCAGTGATATAGGTTATAGGATAGAAGCAGCATCTTCTGGAAGAGAAGCCATAGAGAAGATTAAACGGATCGAATTCTCTATAGTCATTACTGATTTAAAGATGCCAGAAGTAGATGGATTCGAACTATTAAAGAGAATTAAAGCGATAAATTCAGATATCTGTGTAATCATAATAACAGCTTATTCTTCGATAGAGTCAGCGATTGAGGCAATGCGTGAGGGAGCCTACGATTGTATAATTAAGCCTTTTAATATCGAAGAACTAAAGTTAGTTTTCCAAAGAGCTATGGAAAGACAATACCTATTATATGAAGCAAAGAAGAAGGAATTTTATCGAGAATTATCTATCCTTGACAGCCTAACTGGACTATACAATCATCGCCATTTCTATGAAGTCTTACCTCGAGAGGTTGAACGTGCAAAGCGTTATAAACACTGTATCTGTTTCTTAGTGATCGATATCGATAATTTTAAAGTATATAACGATACAAATGGACATTTAGCAGGTGATAGGTTGTTGCAGGTCTTATCTAAGGTTCTCATTAACTCTATCGGTGCTGCAGATATGGCTTTCAGGTACGGAGGAGAAGAATTTGTAATCATTTGTCCTGAAACCCCTAAAGAAGGAGGAAGAAAAATTGCTGAACGACTGTTAAATCTGATAAGAAAAGAGACTTCATTAACAGTAAGTATTGGTATAGCCTCTTATCCTGATGACAGTCAATCCAAAGATGAATTAATTATGAAAGCAGATTCTGCTTTGTATAAAGCAAAACATTTAGGAAAAAACAGGTTCTGCGTATTCGAAGATGAAGGATAACCAAATCAATGTACTTGTAGCTGATGATGAAGAAATAATCCGTGACCTCATTACAGATCTACTCACCGATCAAGGTTTTAAAGTAATTGTAGCTAAAAATGGTAGAGAAGCAGTTGATCTATCTAAGGAGAGCTTTTTCCATATCGCCTTTGTTGATGTGCATATGCCAATAATGAATGGAGTTGAAACTTTAAAGGCGATCAAAGAAATCAATCCAAAGACTACAATTGTGATGATGGATTCTTATCCTGATATGTTTGTTGATGAAGCATTAAGTGAGGGAGCGATTACTTGTATCCATAAGCCATTTGATATCAAAGAAATTACAGGAATAGCTAATAGAATAATTGAGAATAATAAAGATATAATTCCATAAAGATTTAAGAGAAAGATGGAGTATAGATGTCAGAAGGAAATATTTTAGTCATTGATGATGAAGAGATAATCTGTAGTCTCATCAAAGATACTCTAACTGAGGAAGGTTACTCAGTACTAATAAGTCAAGTGGCAAAAGAAGGAATTGAATTAGCAAAGTCGAATCCTTTTGACATCATCTTTGTGGACCTACGTATGCCTGAGGTCGATGGGTTGGAAGTATTAAAGCAACTTAAACAGTCTCAATCTGATACTGTGATGATCATGATTACAGGCTTTCCTTCATTTGAGACAGTTAGAGAAGCGATGAGATGGGGTGCTTTTGATTATATTGCTAAACCTTTTGACCTAGAGGAACTTATCTTTACTACAAAAAGAGCTATTGCTTTTCGTAGATTAGATCAGGAAAATAAGAGATTGATGGAACGAATCGCTCAAGAGAATATCATCTTAGAAAAGAAAGTACAAGAGAGAACCAAAGACCTGCGTAATCTCTATCGAAAATTACAGGATACTTCCATCTCTACCATTAAGGCCTTAGCTAAAGCGCTTGACACTCGAGATCACTACACCCATAGCCATTCAGAAAACGTGGCCAGATATGCGGTAATGATTGCTCAGGAAATGCAATTATCAAACGAAGAGATAGGTGAGATTAGAAATGCCTGTGAGCTCCATGATTTAGGTAAGATAGGTGTTCACGATTATATTCTCGCCAAACCAGGAGAATTAACTCCTGAAGAATGGGAAGAAGTAAAATTACATTCCTTAAAGAGTGTCGAGATCTTAAAACCTTTGGATTTTTTAGATGGAGTTATTAATTTGATTCACCAGCATCACGAGCGATATGATGGTAAAGGTTATCCTGATGGCTTAAAAGGAGAAGAGATTAAATTAGGAGCAAAGATAATTGCTGTAGCAGATGCTTTTGATGCAATGACATCAAAGCGTCCCTATCGAGAAAGACCTTTCACAAAAGAAGAAGCGATCGAAAGAATTAAAGAAAACTCAGGGATTCAGTTTGACCCTAAAGTAGTTGAGGCATTTTTGAGGATAGTAGATAGACTATAACTTCGATAGAGAACTTAAAATGAACAGTATATTAGAAAAAGAATCGCTAGAGCCAGTCTATATCGATGCTTTTGATTTAGATGATGCTTGGTTTCAGTGCTTGTCTCAAATTTTAGAGAAAGGCCATATCTATACAGTCGAACGGGGAAGTTATAAGGGGCAGAAGCGTTTAGAATTTGACTTTGTAATAGTAAGAGTGAGGAAACCTTCGTATCAAATTATACCCATCATTCCTGAAGGGGTGAGTATACCTGCACCTACAGATCTAAGTTATATTCAAGGCTATCTAAGTTACCTTCTTACCGGCGAAAAAAAAGAATCTGAAGATTACACTTATGGAGAGAGATTAGTTTCACCTAAGGTAAGATTAAAAGAAAGTGCCAATGAAAAAGAGATGATCAAAGAAATCCCTTTGAATGTGAATCAGATTGAGGAAGTCATAAATATCTATAAGACTGAAGGTTTTGGTACAAATCAGGCGACTATGGAGATAGGTTTACCTTCAGATATAAAATTAGAGGATCCTCCTTGTTTGAGATTAATCGATACAAGGATCCGTTATGGAAAATTACATTTTATTCTCTATTTTAGGTCTTGGGATTTGTGGGGTGGCTTTCCTTCAAATTTAGGAGGCTTACAGTTAGTAAAAAAATATATGGCTGATGAAATCGGAGTAGATGATGGAGAGATAATTGCAGTAAGTAAGGGTCTACATCTCTATGAATACAGTTGGGAATGGGCAAGGATAAGGACGAAAAGATGATGCGAGCGTAGTT
>DDKR01000143.1 GCA_002340085.1 Candidatus Omnitrophica bacterium UBA2593 | reverse complement strand
GTCTTTGAGATGATAAGAGAATACAATACAGAACCAGAAGATCTATGGGCAGGTTTCGGACCAGCAATTCGCTCTTGTTGCTATCCAATAGATTTAATTAGAGAAAATTTTAATCAACTCATTAGATTAGGAGTAAAGAGAAAAAATATTTCAGATTCAAAGTTTTGTACATCTTGTAGTAATGAGGAATTTTTTTCCTATAGAAAAGAAGGTAATCTCTGTGGCAGGATGATGTCTGTGATGATGTTGAAATGAACTTTTACTTAGATTAAGATTATACTGATTATGACAAAAAATAATAATCTCTGCAAAATAGATTATATTCATTTACGTATCTGGTAATAAGATAGATAGATGAAGACACAGAGTGAATTTAACTTCCAATGGCATATTACAAATCTTTGTAATCTGAGATGTAAACATTGCTATCAAGAGGATTTCTCTTCAAATTCTGATCTAAAATGGCTTGAGATTAAGTCTATCTGTGATAATATAATCTCCCATCTCCAAAAAGAGAACAAATCTACAAGGATAGATCTAACCGGAGGTGAACCATTTTTAAAGAGAGAGCTCTTTGATCTGTTAGATTACTTAGATGAAAGTAAGCCAGTTAGACAATTGAATATAATCACCAATGCTACGGTCTTAGATAAGAAGGTATTAATAAAACTGAAGGATTACAAAAAATTAGGAATGATTAAGGTATCCTTAGAGAGTTTAGATGAAGCTCTCTGTGATGAGATCCGTGATAAAGGGGTCTTTAGAGAAGTAATCAGTGTCTTAGAATTATTGAAAGAAGAAAGATTTGAAGTCATACTTATGTTTACTCTTTTAAAAAAGAATATAGATGAGATTCCTAAGATCTTAGATTTCTGCTACAAGTATAACTTAGATGGTGTGATTTTGGAGAGGTTCATTCCCTTGGGCAGAGGATATGAAATTAAAGATCAAGTCTTAGATAAAGATGACTGGAAGAAGACTTTAGAGTTACTTTTAAGTCTCCTGCCTTCTAAATATGATCTATTTGATCTCTTGCCTTATAGAGCCTTCTGGATAAAGACTAATAAGTCTTTGAAATTATTAGGTGCAAGATGTAATATTGGAGATACTTTATGTATTATGCCGAATGGAGATACCTTACCCTGCAGAAGATTTAATCTCTCTATAGGAAATCTCTTAGAGAATTCTTTAAGAGATATCCAAGAACACTCTCTCTTAAAAGAACTCAAAAGTAAAGATTATCTTAAAGGAAGATGTAAGGTTTGTCAGATATCTGATTGTATTGGTTGTCGAGCAATCACCTATAGTTTGACTGGAGATTACTTTTTAGAAGATCCGCAATGCTTCTGGCAGTCTTCCTATTACTGAAGATGATTCTTGTAAGTGCTTGTCTGGCTGGTATAGACTGTTGTTTTGATGGTAAAGGTAGGTTGAATAAGAAGATAAAGAAGTTAGTGAGAGAGAAAAAAGCAATTGCTCTTTGTCCTGAAATCTTAGGAGGCCTAAGGATTCGGCGTTTGGCTGCTGAGATACTAAAAGGTGATGGAAGAGATGTCTTAAAAGGAAAAACAAGAGTAAAAGATAAAAGAGGAAGAGATGTTACAGAAAACTTCATTTTAGGTGCATACGCTGTTTTGAAGATAGCCAAAGAGAATAAAGTTAAAAGAGCTTTCTTAAAATCAAAGTCACCTTCTTGTGGGCTAAATCAAATCTATGATGGAACTTTTAAAAAGAGATTGAAAAAGGGAAGCGGAGTTTTAGCAGCATTATTAAAGAAAGAAGGGATAAAAGTAAGAGAGATTTGAAATAAGAGGAGGGTATTTAGGACTATATGGATAAGAGAAGCTGGTATCAAAGGCCAATAGAGGAGGTTTTTTCTTTGCTCTCAACAGATGCATCTGGGCTTACAACTTAGCCTTATTTCCGGGATTTATTGTGACCGAGATTGAGAAGTTTTTGAGAAGGAAATTCAAAAAAGCCACTCAGAGAAGAGAAAGTTTGTAAGGTAAAGGGTTTTGTCTTTTTGTATACTTAATAGAAATGGTATAATTTAAATGAAGAGATATAAGATGTCTACTTATATTAGAAAAACCTTAAGTCTTAGTTTGTTCATTATATCTGTCTTTGTAGGGGTTTCAACAGTCTTTGGTGATGGAGGAATAGTTGTTTGGGATCCTGATTCAGCAAGAGGTAGATTACAGACTATGAATAGACAACTCTGTGCCATAAACTATGAAAATGGAGTCCAGAATATGCTCTTATCTGTCTATACTTCTGAGATATATGGTGAAAAGGCAGCCTGGATTCTTCCCATACCTGCTGAGCCTCAAGAGATTACCATTGATGTAGTCGAAGACTTTTCTCATTTTATGGGTTCCATACGTTTCAAAGATTACAAAGATTACGAAGTAAAGAATAAAATAAAAGGGCTAATTTATGGCTCATTTCAACTTATGAGACTATCTCAGATATATACTTTTCCGGCTATTTTACAGATGATGCTAAGATTTCAACTTAGGGGTATTAGTGGTGTGAGAGAGGCACCTGATCTTACAGGGGTTGAGGTCTACAAACACATTGAAAAGATGGGATTGACCTCTGAGATTGTTACTGCACAGACAGGCATAGATTTATACAATTACTTAAAGAATAAGTCACTCCAACTCCCCTCTGAACTACAATCGATTTTGGATGGATATATAGGTCAAAGATATTCTTTTGTAATTTCCTGGATCAGTGATATAGAGCAATTTAAAGCTGAGGTGAGAGGAACAAAAGGAGAGGAAGTATTCTATCCTCTGAGCATCTCTGTTACATTTCCTACAGAAAAAATTTATTTTCCCTTAAGACCAACGAGTGTCTATGGAGATAGGAGAATCCCAATAACCATCTATGTGATAGGACATTGTAGCCCTGAATTTTCAGAATTGATAAAGCCTGAGAGTAAGATAACATATTTTAGAGAAGCAAATTATTTTGTCCCTGGTCAACTGTCTTCTTTTTTTAATGCCAAGAAGTATTTTAGGAGGCTGGAGTATACTGAGATTTATATTCATTCACCTTCAAGACTTTTCAAAGAGGATTTATATATGACTCCATCTGCACCCAGTCATATTAGGCGGGCAAATTTCATCATTGATAATATAGGATTATTAAGCCTTGGTTTATTTGCTTTAATCTCATCTTTGGCGAGTATGTTTGCCGGAGTAATTGTATTTAGAGGATCCAAGCCTTATAAGGCTAAATTTGCTCTGTTTGGGTTAGGGAATTTTTTAACCTTAGGTGGCCTTATTGCTCTCGCACATGATTTAAAGATCGATACTTCATTTACTCGAGATACTCAAAAAAAAGAGACTTTAGAAAAGATTAGCTTTTGGCACTCAATAAAGATAACTGCTTTTATTGCTTTAGTGTCTTCAGGGCTTCTTTATTTTGGGAATATATCGTTTTTAGAATTTCGTCGTTATTATGATCTACAAGAGTTTTTTTATATCTTTGGACCTACTTTTATCCCTTTGTTCTTTTTGGTCCGTGATTTTATTCCCAAAAATAAGCAAATAAGAAATTTCTCTATCCTATTTAGTTTAACTTTTCTTGTTTTAACTATTGCTTATAAATTTTTATGTTATGGTCTCCTGAGATTTATCTTAGGAAGCAGTTAACAACAGATTAAGGAGGTGACTCGATGGCAAAGGTATTGGTAATCTATTATTCTGAGGGTGGAAATACCAAGAAGATGGCAGAGTATGTTGTAGAGGGATTAAAGAAAGAAGGGGTAGATTTTGAGTTAAAAAGAGTTGAGGATACAAACTCTGAAGATCTCTTGGAGGCAGATGCAATAATCTTAGGTTCTCCTACTTACTATGGGACCATGGCTTATCCTATAAAAAAGCTTCTCGATGATTCAGTGAGATTTCATGGAAGATTAGAAGGAAAGGTTGGGGCGGCTTTCACATCTTCAGCAAATATTGGTGGAGGAAATGAGACGACTATCTTAGATATCTTGAATGCTATGCTTATTCATGGTATGATTATTCAGGGAGATGCTTCCGGAGACCATTATGGGCCGGTAGCTATTGGTTCACCTGATCAGAGAGCGGTGAAGGAATGTATAAGGTTAGGTACAAGGACAGCTCGATTAGTTAAGAGAATTTCAAGTTAAGGAATAGATGTATATAGTAGTCTTTATTACCACACCAAATAAGAAAGAAGCAGAAACAATCACAGGAAAGCTTTTAAAAGAGAGACTTTGTGCTTGTATAAACATTGTAGGCAAAATAAAATCCTTTTTCTGGTGGGAGAAGAAGATCGATTGTGCAGATGAGTGCTTACTTATTGTAAAGACCAAAAAATCTCTATTTACAAAATTAATTAAGAGGGTGAAATCATTACATTCCTATCAGACCCCTGAGATTATCGTTTTACCTATAATCAGAGGAGATAAAGATTATTTAGATTGGTTAGATGCAGTTACAAGGTAATCTATTTGACTATCTGATTGTATTTTTAGGAGGAGTGATGGTGAGCTTTTCACCTTGTGTTTATCCTCTGGTTCCTGTAACCTGTGCCTATATTGGAGGAAGAGCAGAACAATCAAAATTAAAGGGATTTTTTTTAAGTCTGATCTTTGTCTTTGGGATGGCTTTGATGTATTCGGTTTTAGGTGTAATTTGTGCTGTGACAGGAAAGTTGTTCGGTCAAATTATTATGAATCCTGTAACTTATCTTGTAGTAGCAAATGTTTATCTCTTCTTTGGTCTTTCTCTGATGGGTCTATTTGATCTCCCCTTTTTAAAAGTCCCTTTAAAGATTAGGATTGAGACCAAAGGTATTCTTTCTTGCTTCTTTTTGGGAATGAGTTCGGGTTTAGTCATCTCACCTTGCGTTACTCCTGTTCTGGGGGCAGTACTTGGCTATGTGGCAACAAAGCAAAATACACTTTTCGGTGCAACTCTGCTATTTGTATTTGCTTATGGTATGGGTGTCCTTTTGATCTTGGTAGGAACTTTCAGTTCCATCCTCTTGGCTTTACCTAAACCAGGTGCCTGGTTAAATATAGTAAAGAAGATCTGTGGATTAATCCTTATAATATGCTCAGAGTATTTCTTAATCTTGGCGGGAACTAGATGGTAAGAAGAATAATTGTTCTATTTCTACTATTTTTTGCGATAACTCCTCTGTTTTCAGAAGAATTCGCTACAAATTTTAGATTGAAAGACATAGAAGACAAAGAATACATCCTTTATGATTTCATAGGAAAGGATTTAATTTTATTCTTCTGGACGACTTGGTGTCCATACTGTATAGAAGAATTACAGGATTTAGAGAGAAGATATCTCTCATTTAAATCAGAGGGAATAGAACTCTTGAGTATAAATATAGGAGAGTCTAAAGAAAGGGTTTTAAGATTTTTAAAGAGACTTAAAATAAATTTTCCCATCCTTTTAGACAGGGATCAAAAGGTTAGCTTGCAGTATGATATTTTAGGTGTTCCTACATACATACTGATCAACAAACATGGTGAGATTAAATTTTATGGTCATCACTTACCTAAAGACTACTCAGTACATTTTCAGGAGATTGACAAGGAAGAATCTGACAATATAATTAATAATTCAGAATGACTACCAAAAAGAAGATCTATCGAGACACAGAACAGAGAAAAGAGATTTTAGACCTAATTAAAAGTAGAACTGATCACTTAACTGCAGAATATATCTACAAAAGATTAAAGAAGAAGTTTAGACGCCTGAGTTTAGGAACCGTTTATAGAAATCTCAAAGCACTTAAAGAAAAGGGCTTGGTCTGGGAATTAGACTTTGGTGGAGGTCTTTCTTATTTTGATGGATTAACTTCTCCACATTATCATTTCATCTGTAATTACTGCCAAAAAGTCTTCAATATCAGAATTCCAGCGATAAAGGAGTTGGATTATAAGGTGAGAGAGTTAACCGGCTTTCAAGTAGATTTTCATCGGTTGGAGTTTTTTGGTTTATGCGATATCTGTAAGGAGAAATCAAAAAGGAAAAAGTAATATGAAAGGTATTTGTCTTCTTTTAGATTTATATGAATTAACGATGGCACAGAGTTATTTTGAGACAAAGAAAGATATCCTTGCGACATTTGATTTATTTAGTCGTAATCTTCCTAAAAATAGATCTTTCTTTGTGGCTTCTGGCTTAGAAGATATATTGAGATATTTAGAAGATCTAAGTTTTGATTCGGAATCTTTAAATTTTTTAGAATCCCAAAAATTATTTTCGAGAGGTTTTTTAGACTATCTATCTAAGTTTAAATTTACAGGGACAATTTTTGCCCTAAGAGAAGGCGAAATCTTCTTTCCTAACGAACCAATAATTAGAGTTACAGCACCTATTATCGAAGCCCAAATCATAGAAAGTTATTTATTGAATACAATTAATCTTCAGACAACCGTTGCCACAAAGGCAGTAAGATGTGTATTGGCAGTAAAAGACAAAGGTATCTATGATTTCTCTTTAAGAAGGACTCAGGGTTTTGATGCTGGGCTAAAGGCAGCGAGGAGTTCTTATATTGCTGGATGTAAGGGAACATCGAATGTCTTAGCAGGAAAGACTTACAAAATTCCTATAGTTGGTACAATGGCGCATTCATATGTTATGTCTTTTGAGAGTGAGCTGGAAGCTTTCTCTACATTTTCTGAGATTTTCTCAGAAAATTCTATATTACTCTTAGACACTTATGATAATTTAAAAGGATTAGAAAATGCTATTCTTGTAGCTAAGGAATTAGAGAAGAAAGGAAAGAAACTTAAAGGGGTAAGATTGGATTCTGGTGATTTAGTAAGGTTATCAAAGAAGATCAGAAGAATATTAGATAAAAACCAGTTAAATTATGTAAAGATATTTGCCAGTGGAAATTTAGATGAGTACAAGATACATCATCTATTAAAGCAAGATGCACCCATAGATGACTTTGGTGTGGGAACGAATATGGGAGTATCAGTTGATTCACCTTATACTGATGTAATCTATAAGATCTCTGAGGTCTCCAATAAGGACGGACAGTTTCTACCTACAATGAAATTAAGCAGAGGTAAAGTTACTTATCCTGGGAGAAAACAGATATACAGAATTAAAGATAAAGATGGGTTCTATAAAGAGGATATATTAGGTTTAGAAGATGAAAAATTAGAAGGTGAACCTTTATTGTTCTGTGCGATGAAAGATGGAAGGATTATTTTCCCCTTCCCGACTTTAGATGAGATCCGGCAGTATCTAAAAGAAAATCTAAAAAGATTACCTCTGAAATTTAAAGAATTAAAAAGGAGATCAATATATCCTGTAAAGATATCACCTCTCCTTCAAAAATTAACCCGAGATTTGGAGAAAGCCTTAAAAACAAGATCTACGCGTGGAATTTAAAGATTTAAGATTTCTTACTACCGGGATTGGTTCATTCCCCCATAAAGATCCAAAATCTGCCTTAAATCTTATCTTAAAATATTCTTCTATTCCTTTTTGGCCACAACTTCCCAAAAGAGATTTTAAAGAGAGTATGGCCCTACAATTTACAGAGAACTTGAAATTTTTAGAATTAAGGGATAAGGATATTTTTCTTGTAGAGTCTGAGGACTTCTCTTTTAAGTTAGCAGAGGTTTTAGAAAAGATAGAATTGAAAGATATTAATTTTTTCTTTATAGGAAGAGACTTTGCTTTAGGATTAGAAATTTTCTTAGAAGAATTGAGAGAGAAGAAATTTTCTGATATTGAATTTATCAAAGGTCAACTCATAGGTCCTTTTACTTTAGCTGGTTCGGTAAAGACTAAAAATAAAGTAGCTATCTTTTCTAATGAGGATTTAATGGCTGCAATCGTAGGTTCGGTCTCAATGAAAGCATTGTGGCAGATAAGAAGATTTAAGGAATATAAGAAAGATATCATTATATTCTTCGATGAACCTATTTTAAGTTCATTTGGTTCTGCATTTTGTCCTTTAACAAAGGAGATGATATTGAGGTGGTTAGATCGACTTATTTTACCCTTGAGAGAAGAAGATGTAATTTTGGGTATCCATTGCTGTTCAGATACCGATTGGTCCTTATTGATCGAAGCAGATTTCGATATCTTAAGTTTTGATGCGTATTCATTCTTAGATAACTTCCTTATCTATTCTGAAGAATTGAAGGAATTTTTTAAAAGAGGAGGTTATTTAGCTTGGGGAATAGTCCCTACCACAGAATTTAGAGGCCAAACCTGTAAGGAATTGATTGAGAAATTAGAAGGAGCAATTGAAATTTTAGCAGAGAAAGGAATTCCAAAAGAATTGATCTTAGAAAGATCTCTACTTACACCTTCTTGTGGTTTGGGGTATTTGACAATTGAAGATTCTGAAGAAGTTTTAAAGAAACTTTTTGCAATCTCTGAAACTTTAAGGAAAGAATTTTAGAATAATATTTGACAAAACTTCCGAAAAGTTTTAAAATAAAAGAACTTTTAAATAATTTGGAAAGTGTAAAATGAAAGAGATACGCATTCATGCTAGAGCAGGTCAAGGAGCAATTACTGCTGCGGTCATCTTAGGCGAAGCATATTTTTTGGAAGGTAAGTTTACCTATGCTTTTCCTCATTTTGGTGCAGCCAGGATGGGTGCACCCATGAATGCTTATGTAAGATGTGATACTAAACCTGTAATTTTAAGAAGCCAGATATATGAACCCGATTATCTGATCATTGTAGATTCTACTCTTATTAAAGATTTTTATTGTCTTAGAGGTTTAAAAGAAGATGGAATCGCCATCATAAGTGAGAAAGAAGGTATCGAGATTCCCAAGCCAAAAAAGAGGCAAAAATTTTATGTTGTACCAGCAAATAGAATAGCTTTAGAGACTATAGCTAGGCCTTTGGGAAATACAGTTCTTTTAGGTGCATTTTCAGCTGTAACTGAGGAGATAAGATTAGAATCTTTGATTGAAGCAGTAAAGAAAAGACTTTCTGGTAAAGCTGCAGAACAGAATGTAAGAGCAGTAGAGAAAGGTTACGAATTTATCAAGCGAGGTTAGGTATGTTTGGTCCAATCTATGCTAAGCCAGGTTCGTCTAAGAAGAATTTAACTGGTAGCTGGAGGACAGGCCTCAAGCCAAAATTCTTACAGAAAGAGTGCGTTGGGTGTAATCTGTGTTTAATCATCTGTCCTGAGGTTTGTGTTGTTGGAGAAGAAAAGAATACATTTCAAACAAATTATGATTACTGCAAGGGTTGTGGAAACTGTGCAGAGATCTGTCCTAAGCAAGATATTGTGATGATTGAGGAATGAGAAAATTCTTACAAGGTTCAGAAGCGGTAGCAGAAGCAGTAAAGTTGTGTAAGGTGGGTGTAATTGCTGCATATCCAATTACTCCTCAAACCCCTATTCCAGAGACATTGGCAAAGATGGTCGCTGACGGCAAATTAAAGGCAGAATTCATAAATGTTGAGTCTGAGCACTCTGCAGCTTCATTTGTATTGGGAGCAACTGCTACAGGTGTGCGTTCCTATACAGCTACCTCCTCTCAGGGACTTTTATATATGGGAGAGGTAATCTTTAATATTGCTGGGATGAGGTTACCGGTAATTTTGACCTGTACAAATAGGGCGGTATCTGCTCCTATAAATATCTGGAACGATCAATCAGATTCGATGGCCTTAAGGGACTCCGGCTCGATACAATTCTATTGCGAGAATCATCAAGAGTTAGTCGATTTACATATCCAAGCCTATAGAATCGCTGAAGACAAGAATATAATGCTTCCGGTAATGGTGAGCATGGATGGCTATATCTTAACCCATGGTTTTGAAGTAGTCGATGTTCCCTCCCAAGAAGATGTAGATAAGTTTTTACCTCCTTTGAATTTGAAGCATAAATTAGATGTTGAGAACCCTCTAACCTTAGGATTTTTGGCTGATCCAGAATATTATATGGAGACAAGATATGCGATTCAGAAGACCCATGAGGGAGTCTTAAAATTTATTCCTCAGGTAGTAAGAGAATTTGAAGGTGTATTTGGTAGAAGATCAGGTGGCTTGGTAGAATGTTACAGATTAGAGGATGCAGAGAAAGTGATTGTAGCTTGTGGTTCTGTCTGCGGAACGATAAAAGAGACGATTGAGGAAGCAAGAAGAAAGAAGAAAAAGTACGGATTATTGAGGATAATTACCTATCGGCCTTTTCCACTTCAGGAGATCTATAAAGCGTTAAAGGACAAACCACAGATCGCTATCTTAGAGAAGGCTGTGTCTTTAGGAGCATACGGACCTTTATATACAGAGATAAAGATGTTATTCTCTCAGAAAGATAATAAGAAATTAAAGAGGGAGAAGAGGATTTGTGGATTTATTGCTGGCTTAGGAGGCAGAGACATCACAAAAGATACGATATCCTATATCTTTAAACGGCTTTCTCAAAAACAGGTAGATTGTGAGTTTGTCGATTTAAAACCTGAATACATAGAATGATGATGAAAGAGCATCTCTTTATTTCCGGTCATACTGCTTGTCCAGGTTGTGCCCAGGCAACTGCAGCAAGATTAGTCGTTGATTCTGCAGGTAAAAACACAATTATTACCAACAACACCGGTTGCTTGGAGGTATTCACTAGCCGATATCCAGAATCGGCCTGGAGAGTTCCTTGGATACATTCCTTATTTGAGAATGCAGCTGCAGTTGCTTCCGGAATTGAGGCAGCTTTAAGATACTTGGGGAAGAAAGAAAGTATAAATGTGATTACTCAGGCAGGTGATGGAGGAACTGCAGATATTGGTCTGCAAGCATTGTCAGGTGCATGGGAAAGGGGAACAGATATTCTTTCTGTATGTTATGATAACGAAGCTTATGAGAATACCGGCGTGCAAAGATCAGGCTTGACCCCTTACGGTGCACATACAACGACTTCACCAATTGGTGCTTATTCTATCGGAAACCCAATCAACAAAAAGTCAATGCCTGATATTGCTCTATCTCATGGTTGTGTCTATGTGGCAACTGCAACGTTTGGCTTTCTTCAAGATTTAATAAGAAAGGTAAAAAAAGCATTTACTATAAAAGGACCAAAATACCTCCAGATACATTGTCCTTGTCCATTAGGCTGGGGGTATGAGCCAAATTTGACTTATAGAATCTCTAAACTCGCAGTAGAGACGGGTTTGTACCCTATAGTCGAATACGAATATGGTAAATTAATCTCAGTAAGAAAGATTAAACCTACACCTGTAGAGGAATACTTAAAACTTCAGAGAAGATTTAGACATATTTTAGACAAGCCTGAACAGATAAAGATTATCCAGGAGACTGCCAACACCAACATAGAAAGGTATGGATTAAAAGCAGAGGAGGTATAGGTATGCCAAAAATAACTGTTGATTCATCTCTATGTGTGGGTTGTGGTTTATGTGAGACTAATTGTCCTGAGGTATTTAAGATGAAAGATGACGGCCTAGCCTATGTGATTTCAGAAAGTTGTAAAACCCACAATTTAAAAGAGGTCTCTGAACAGTGTCCAGTAACTGCCATTAAGATTGAGTAACCATCCCGTCCTTAAAAATCTACTCTTTTTTTCTTTCCACTCCCGGAGTGTATTAGGCATCTCCAGAAATTTAGGTGGCTGCTGACTCTATACCTGAAGACTTCAGGGAACTAGCTAGAATCTTGGGAAGATCTTTATATAAAAACTCAAGATTATGGGAAAGGAGGTAGTAGAAATGAAGATAAAGATTGGTGAAGCAATAAGCAAAGGAACGAGAATTTTAAAAGAAAACCCACTCATATTCCTTCCTGCGAGCATAGCAGCTATCTCTCAGAGCATCTTTCCTTATTTTATGATAGGTGTCTACCCACCAGAAAAAACTCCGTCTTCTCTGCAAGAACTCATAGGTATTCTTTTAGGAGGTAAATTTTTACTAGGACTTTTCTTAATCGCATTAATAGGGGTGTTTGTTTGGTGTATAATAGTACGGATGGTGTATGATGCTACACAAGGAGAAATTTCTTTCTTTAAGGGAATAGAAGTAGCCATAAGGAAGTTTATTCCAGTTCTAATAGCTACTCTTCTCTGGGGCTTGATTTCTGCGATAGGAGCTATCTTCTTTCTCTTGCCAGGAATATTCTTTGCTATCAAACTCTTCTTTTATGCCTACATTATATTGATAGAGGGTGAAGGTATCTTTGGTTCTCTCTCCAAAAGCTGGCAGATAGTAAAAGGAAACTGGTGGAGGTTATTTGGTTTTTTATTTCTTTTCGGGATAATAATAATGGTGTTAGCAAGTATCTTTTCTCTTCTTCCTAGATCGGTACAGAGCCTTACTGATTTTCTATTGGTTCTCCTATCTTATTCGTGGTTCCCTTCTGTTTTCGTGATTGCCTACCTGCAATTACGGTCTCCAGAGGTAGAGAATGAAAATGTTTAATAAGATTACTTTCTTCTTTTGTACTTTTTGTAAGTCTGTGTGTAATTGGAGAGCTAAAAAAAGAAACGATGTCTTGCCAAAAGTTAGAGGATGACAAAGTTGATCTCAACTTTGCTTTAGAAAATGTATTATTGAGCTAGATAAGCGGAGTTTCTGCCGAGCAAGAGGAAAAAAAGAGAAGTTTGGTTCTTTCGTATTTAATTAAATTGCAAGTTTAGGATTTAAGAGTCTATAATGTTAGTGAATCTTTGATCTAAAGTAGCCAACATTCCTGTAGCTATATGTTATCCTTCTAAAACCTTTGATCTTGTTGCCAAACTCTTCTGAGATAACTGAACTAAGTTCTTTCCTACACCAGTTCTGTTTCTTTCAGTTAAATTCCTTAACTAGTTCTCCCTGAAAAACCCTA
>DDKR01000044.1 GCA_002340085.1 Candidatus Omnitrophica bacterium UBA2593 | reverse complement strand
AATCTAAGAGTTTCTCAATCTGTCCTTCAATATAGACTGCCTGTTCTTCTAATGGTTTTGTATCTAATTCTAATTTCAACATCTTAGCCAAAACTTTAAGGACAGAAAGTGATGACCTTGGATTTTCAATCTGAATAGTGTATATAGGCATCTCACCCAACAGACAAACTCCATCTATTCCTTTCTCTTCTTTTGCCACACCCAAAAACAGCCCATTCATCCCGCTGATTTGACCTTCAGACATTATCTTTAAGTCGCACTCTTTTAATTTCTCTAATAGTTCCTTACTGGTTGCGGTTGCCCAAACCTCAGGGGTTTGCGTATGATCTATAGGTAAAGGCATAGCTGCAAAACAGAAGATTCTTCTTACGTCAAACTCCTCTAAGACCTTTAATATCAATTGACAGTACTCAGAAGATCTTGATAGGTCGGGTTGGGAATTGCTCAAAAACAGGATAAGATCAGAATCTCCTCTTTTGTTCTTCCAGAAGTAGAATTTATTAAAAGGAGCCGCGGGTATCTCTACTATTGAATCTTTAATTACTACCCCTACGGGATAAAATATATCCTCTGCCTCAAAACTGGTAAACTCCTCAGCTTTTAATTTCTCTATTAAGTATTGAACTGTTCCATAGGCAACCTCACCCATACCTGGCCAAGCACAGATAAAATATGGATTTCTTAATCTTGGTCTCTTAGATATCTTTATCCTCTCTCTCGTTCTCATCCCAATAACCTCCCTAATGTAATCTTTTAAATCTTTAAAGAATTATATCTTTATTTGACCGACAAAGTATAAGATTTCTTAAATCTATAAACACTTATTAGATTAAGGACAGAGATGAAGATGGCTGTATGTAAAATTGTCGAAAGTTTGTTAACTTTTACTTCAAATATCTTCAGCATATCAAAAGATATACCAAATAAGGAATTTACTTTAGGCAAAAATATAGCTCCTAACCTTATTAATTTCTCTAAAAATAGATGCTCGATCTTCTTTATATCCTCTAAGGTTAAGCCAAATCCTGAGAGTAAAATAAATAGACTTAAAATTCCACTTAAGAAATTTGGTATTATCGTATAGAAGAAGACAACCAAACCGATACATATAAAACTCAAAAGAACAGAAGGCAACATCCCTAAATAGATAGAAAGATCTATGTGTTTGGTATAAAGAAAAAGGATAAAAAATAAAGCAGAAACTAAGATAAACCAATTCAAAAGGAGGACAAAATATAAACCGGAGATTACTCCTAAGATGTATTCTGATCTTCTCACTGGTTTAGAGAGAATAAGTAAGATCCTTTCAGGGCTCAAAAAATGTGATAGGCAAATCACTGAGAGGAATACAGAGGTCAAGACTAAGAAGACATTAATAAAGAAGAGACCAATCTGTAAAGCATTCTTTTCAGGTGACATCTCCTTAAAAGGTTCTAAGTCCTTTAACCAGAATGGAACATTCACCATGGAGATAAAGAGCAAGGCCAAAATCAAGAATCCGTATAACCATTTCTCATTTAAGCAAAGTAAAAATATATCTTTGCTGATCAAATAGATCCTTTTAATCATTTTTTATAATTCTTAAAAAAACCTCATCTAAGGTTTGATCTCCAATTAACTCTTTTGTTGAGCCTATTGCTGTCAACCTACCTTTATTAATAATCCCTGCCCGGTCAGAGATCTTTTCTATCTCTGAAAGGATATGTGATGAGATAATTACAGTCTTTTTCTTCTCTTTCAATTCTAAGATCAATTTACGAAAAGATTTAGTGATCAAGGGATCTAAATAGACTGTTGGTTCATCTAAAAGAACTAAGTCCGGATCACCGATTAAAGAGATCACCAATCCCAAAGCTCTCTTCTGTCCCATCGACAGATTTTTAATCTTATCTTTTGTCTTAGAGAGGAGTTCCAAATTTGATAGCAAATATTCTATCCTTTTATTCTTCTCTTTTGGAGGAATCCCAAAAAAAGATCCAAAAAAATTTAAGATCTCTCCTACTTTGTAGTATTCAGGTAAAAAAGGATTCTCTGGTAGATAGCCTATTCTTTTCTTTATCTCTATATCCGAATCTATCTCTCTTCCAAATATCTTTATTTTACCCTCTGTGGGTAAGATAAGACCTGCAAGCATATTCAATGTTGAGGTTTTACCTGCACCATTTGGTCCTAAGAGACCAAAGATTTCTCCTCTCTCTATCTTCAGAGAAAGCCCATCTACTGCTTTTATAGATTTCTGGTAGATCTTTGTGAGATTATCTATTTCAACACAACTCATCTATCCATCTGAGAAAGAAAACCCTCTACAGCACTTGAGATATCCTGCCATTTTGCCTTTGTTTGGATTCCAAATTTCTGTTTTCTCTTCCATCCTTCTTCCTTCTTTTGCCATAAGTATAGGCTAATCTGTTTCTTTCCATAAGCTTCAACTAGGCAGACTGCCATCCACCAACCCTTTGCTTTCCTTATCGTCTTATAATCAACTACTTTTAAAGGTGGTGCAATAGGGACATTCTCTTTCTCTTCCATATTTTCTTCCATACTCACCTCCATATTCCAGGAATTTCTAATTTACAAAATTTACATTTTCCTTCTTCAATATTATTTTCTAAAACTGAAAAATGCGTACGATGAATGAGTCTTTTCTTACATTCTGGACAGTAGGTAGAATTGAATATATGACCAGGAGCATTTCCAATGTAGATATATTTTAGACCAACATTATCAGCGATTTCCTTTAATCTCTCTAAAGTCTCTATAGGTGTAGGAGATAAATGTGCGAGTTTATAGACAGGTGAGAATCGATTAAAATGAACTGGTGTATCTTCTCCTAAATTCTCTTTTATCCATATACACATATTCTTTACATCTTCTTCATTATCATTTGCCATAGGAATCACTAAATTCACAATCTCTAAGTGTTTATTCTCTTCTCTAATAATCTTAAGATTCCTTAAAATTGGCTCGAGCAAAGCATTCTCCGGTAAATCTGAGTAGAACTTTTGAGTAAATCCTTTTAAATCTACCGTAACTGAATCTGTGTATTTGAGTAATTCTCTTAAAGGGATTTCGTTCATCGCCCCATTCGTATGAAATAAGGTCTTTAATCCAGCTTTTTTGGCTGATCTCATAACTTCTAACATCAACTCATA
>DDKR01000142.1 GCA_002340085.1 Candidatus Omnitrophica bacterium UBA2593 | reverse complement strand
CATCCGGCTGATTCTTTATTATGGAATTTGCAATCTTCTGCAATAAAACAGTCTTACCTGAGTAAGGAGGTGCCACAATCAAGCCACGCTGACCTTTTCCCAAAGGGGTTAGAAGATCCATTATTCGCATAGATATCTCACCTGAGGTTGTCTCTAAGACAAAACGTTCGTGAGGATAAAGAGGGGTGAGATTGTCAAAGAAGATCTTTTCTTTGGCTTCTTCAGGATTCTCAAAGTTTACTGCCTCAACTCTCAAAAGGGCAAAATATTTTTCTCCCTCTTTAGGAGGACGGATTTGACCTGAGACGATATCACCTGTCTTTAAATCAAATTTTCTAATCTGTGAAGGAGAAATATATATATCATCTGGGCAAGGAAGATAATTGTAATTTGGAGACCTTAAGAAACCAAAGCCTTCAGATAATACCTCTAAAACTCCTTCTCCAAAGATAAGACCTTCCTTCTCTGTTCGGGCTTGAAGGATCTTAAAGATGAGATCTGTCTTTTTAAGACCAGACACACCTTCAATACTTAACTCCTTAGCAGTCTTACTTAATTCTTGCATTGTCATCTTCTTTAAAACCCCTATATCCATCTATACCTCCTCATTCTCTCCCAAATTTTTTCTACTTGTTTCTTTGTTTGGATTAGAGTTTTGTTATTGTCGATTATAAAATCTGTTCTTTTTAATTTTTTATTTAAAGGTAATTGACATCTTATCCTCTTTAATATATCTTCTCTACTTAAGTTTGTTTTTTTCATCACTCTTGAAATCTGAGTATTTAGATTCGTCTTTACACAGATTATTGCATCACAAATCCTATCCAACCCTGTTTCAATTAGAAGAGGAGCATCGATTATGACAGGAGTATCTTTTTCTTTTAAGCTCTTTATTTTTTCTTTTACCATCTTAATTACTACTGGATGAATTATTCTGTTAAGTCTATCTAAGTAAACTTTATGGTTGAAGACGAATTTAGAAAGTTGGAGTCTCATCTTACGATCGATTAAACTATGAACGATCCTATCGCAATCGATAATTTCTGCTCCCAATCTTTTGAACATCTTTGCTACTGTTGTCTTTCCTGCTCCAAAGCTACCCGTAATCCCAATAACCATACCCAATAACGCTATAACCCAATAACGCTATAACGCAATAACCCTCTTATATAACTCTACATATTTCTTTGCGGAGGCTTGCCAAGAAAAATCGTATCCCATTACTTTCTTTACCAAATAACTCCAATTTTCCTTATCTTTGCTATAGATGTAAAGGGCAAACTTCAAAGTTTTAAGGAAATTCTCTTTTAAGTAAGGGGTGAAGGTGAAGCCATCTCCTTTCTTTGTGAGAGGATCAAAATCGGTTACTGTATCAGAAAGACCTCCTGTCTTATGGACCAAAGGAATAGTTCCGTATTTAAAAGAGATCATCTGCCCTAAACCACAAGGCTCATACTTAGAAGGAATAAGAAAGATATCTGAACCAGCATAGATCTTGTGGGCTAAGGGATCATCAAATTTTATATTGAGAGAGAGTCTCTTAGGATACTCCTTTGCTATTTTTTCTAATAGTTCTTGGTATCTTTGATCTCCTGCACCTAAGACGACCATCTGTAGATTTAGAGAGAATATCTCTTCTATCGATTCAGCTAAAAGATCTAATCCCTTCTGTCCAGCTAGACGACCAACCATACCAATAAGAGGTAAATCCTCTACATCTAAATTACATAACTTCTGTAATTCTCTTTTAGTTACATACTTATCTTCTATTTTTGAAGTAGAATAGTTCTTAAAGATGAATTTATCAGTCTGGGGATTCCAGATAGAATAATCAATTCCATTTAAGATTCCAAATATGGAGTCTTTTCTCTTTGCTAAAACACCTTCTAAGCTACAACCATACTCTTTTCTTTGAATTTCCTCAGAATATGTAGGTGATACAGTACTAATAAAATCAGAAAAGTTAATCCCACCCTTCAATATATTTATCTGATCATAGAATTCCAATCCCTCGATACCAAATAAAGACCAATTTAATCCTAAAAGAGGAAATTTCTCTTTAGAAAATATACCCTGATAACCTAGATTATGAATAGTCAAAATTGTCTTTATGTTGCGGTAGAACAAATTGTCCTTATAGATACTTTCCAAGTACACGGGGACTAAAGCTGTCTGCCAATCATGACAATGGATGATATTGGGTTTAAAATTTATTTTTTTTAAAGAATCTAAAATTTTCTTGCAGAAGAAAGAGAATCTCTCTAGATTATCCGGATAATCTCCTTCCTTCGGCCCGTAGAGAAAATCTCGATTGAAATAAGTGTCCTTTTTTATAAGAAATACCTTTATGTCTCTACCGATCTTAGTAGATAAGATCTCTTTACTTATAGTCTCTATCTTTAGCTTTAGATTTTTGGTCTCCTTATAGAAAGGTGTAAAGACTATAACCTCACATCCTAATTTCTCCAAAGCTAAAGGTAGTGCCCCACATACATCTGCCAAGCCACCTGTCTTAGAAAAAGGCACCATCTCTGACGTACACATTACTATCTTCATAGAACCTCCTTTCTTACTCTACTATATTCATCTCTAACCAATTCTTACCTATCTTTATATTTACTTTAATTGGTACATAAAGTCTTATTACATTCTCCATATGTTCTTTTACCAACCCAATCATCAAAGATAGCTCCTCTTCTGGTACATCGAATAAGAGTTCATCGTGGATCTGAAGGATCATCTTTGAAGATAATTTTTTTTCTTTTAAAATTCTATAGATATTTATCATTGCTAATTTTATTAAGTCTGCAGCTGTCCCTTGGATAGGTGTATTTATTGTTTGCCTCTGAGCGAATTGACGCAAGGTCTCATTTTTACTGTTGATATGAGAAAGAAACCTTTTGCGTCCAAAGAGAGTGGTGACAAAACCTTGCTTTTCTGCTTCAAAGATCTTCTCTCTCATATAATCTTTTACTCTTGGATAGCGTAAAAAATAGGCCTCAATAAAAGAAGTTGCTTCTTCAATAGATAACTCTAAATCTCGAGATAACCCAAAAGGACTCATTCCATAGATAATTCCAAAGTTCACTCTTTTTGCTGTCTCGCGCATTTGATCAGTTACCTGATCCATCTCTTTATGGTAGATTAAAGAAGCAGTATATTTGTGAACATCTAAGCCTTTCTTAAAACAAGAGATTAAATTCTCATCTTTTGATAAGTGAGCTAAGATTCTAAGTTCTATTTGAGAATAATCAGCAGATAAAAGAAAATCCTCTTTTCTAGATGGGATAAAGATTCTTCTAATCTGTTGGCCTGTCTGTGTTTTGATAGGAATATTCTGTAAATTTGGTTTGATTGAAACCAGCCTTCCAGTTTCAGTAGCTATTTGAGAAAATGTGGTATAGATCTTTTTAGTTAGAGGATCAGTTAGTTCTTTAAAGGTATCAACATAGGTCGATTTTAATTTAGCCAATAGTCTGTATTCTAAGATCAAATGTGGTAGGCTATGATCTCTTGCCAATTTCTTTAAGACCTCTTCATCCGTAGAGATACCTGTCTTTGTCTTTTTGACTACAGGTAATTTTAGCTTTGTAAATAAGACGTAGGATAGTTGCTTTGGTGAATTAAGGTTAAATCTTTCTCTGGAGATTTCATAGATTTTCTCAATACATTTTCTCAAATTTCTATCTAGTTCCTTAGAAATTTCCTCTAAAACCCCGAAATTTATGGTTACCCCATTTATCTCCAAATCTGCCAGAACATCAACCAAAGGCATCTCTATATTAAAGAAGAGAGAATCCAAAGTCCTTTCTTTCAACATCTTTTCAAAGAGATCTTTTAATTTTGAGATCAAATTCAATTCTACAATCTCTACTCTTTGTGGCCCTAAAAAGATATCTAAGTACTCGAAAGCTAAATCCTCAATTGAATAAGAAACCTTTGTCGGATCTAAAAGATAGGAAGCAATCTGCACATCAAAAAACAAGCCTTCTAAATTTATTCCGACTTTAGAAAGATTTACTTTTAGATCTTTAAGATTGTATCCTATCTTTTTTATATTCGGATCTTCTAAGAGATATTTAACATCATCTAAAGATTCAGTTATGTGAATTTCGTCAGGCTCAGAAGAAAGGTATAAAATCTTTTTATTTGAATTGAAGCTTAAAATACATTCTTTTTTCTCTTTAATCTTATAACTCGCCTCTTTTATGTCAAACTTCTTCTCTATTCCTCTTAGGATAGATTCAGAATCATCTATTCCTCTAGAAATATCTTTCAGTAAGCTGTTAAATTCCAATCGCTTAAAGATTTTAAATAACTTCTTATGATCTGGTTTCTGGATCTTTAAAGTTTCTAAATCGCATTCTAAGGGTATATCTTTAGACAGTTGAACTAGTTCTCTACTCAATCTTATTATTTCTAAATTTTCCTCGATGGATTTTCTGATTTTTTGGGGGCTAACTCT
>DDKR01000146.1 GCA_002340085.1 Candidatus Omnitrophica bacterium UBA2593 | reverse complement strand
ATCCAATATCTCTAAGACTTCAGGTAAAGCTTCCTCAGATATGAGTATGGAGCCCAAGACAGCTGACTCTGCCTCTAAATTTTGTGGTGGAATTCTTTCTAAAAAAATATCTTCTGGCACTTTACTTTCTTACTACCCAGACCTTTATCTTTGTCTCTACTTGTGGGTGTAATCTTATAGGAATTTCGTATATCCCTAAGTTCTTGATGTGCTCTTCTAATATAACTGACTTCTTGTCGATATTTATACCTTCAGCTTCTAAGGCCTTGGCGATCTCAGAAGCTCCTATACTTCCATATAGGCTCTCATCATCTTTTGCCTCTACAGAAATAGTCAAAGAAACCGTCCTTAACTTTAAAGATAATTCTTCTGCTTCTCTTTTCTCCTCCTCTAAAAGTTTTTCTTTCTTTTTTCTCTCAAGTTCGAATCTCTTTAGATTCTTAGGTAGAGCCTCTAAAGCAAACCTCTTAGGTATTAAAAAATTCTGAGCAAAACCTCTCTTTACCTCAACTATATCTCCCACTTTTCCTAAATTCTCCACATCTCGGTATAGAATAACCTTCATTTTGATTAATACCTTACGTAAGGTAGTAAAGCTAAGAATCTTGCTCGTTTTACAGCAACAGCTACATTTCTTTGATGTTTACTACAGGTTCCTGTAATCTTTGTAGGGAGAATCCTTCCTCTCTCTGAGATCAATCTCTCTAATGTTTTTAGATCCTTATAGTCAATGGATCTATTCTTTTCTCTACAAAATCTACAGTATTTCTTCCTTAAGAAAATTTGAGGTTTTGGTCTTCTAATTATTCTCTTTCTCATATTCTTCATCTAGCCAAGTATCTAAAGCCGGCTCTGTAGGAAACGCCTCTTCTCTTAATTCCTCTTCCGGAAGAGCGACTTTACTTACAGGAGCTAAAAACTGAACTCTTTCTGCTCTGACTTCCAAAACACTCCTTTTTTGACCGGAATTATCCTCCCAGCTCCGAGAAATCAGTCTTCCTTCTACAAATACGGGCTTTCCTTTAGAGAGATATTGATTACAGGCTTCTGCTTGTTTGCCCCAAACTACTACTGTAACAAAGCAGGTTTCCTCCTTCTGTTCACCTGATCTGTCCCGAAATCTTCTATTCACTGCTATCCTTAAATTTACTACTGCTGTGCCTTGAGGGGTATAACGCAAATCAGGATCACGTGTTAAGTTACCTATCAAAAATACTTTATTTAAATTGGCCATTTTATTTCTCCTGTCTTAATATTAAAGATCTTAAGATATTTTCATTCAACCTGTATCCCTGTCTTAACTTAGAGATCAGATCCGGGCTTATCTTGAAATTCACCAAGTAATAAGAGGCTTCTCTTTCTTTTTTAATTGGATAAGCTAGTCTCCTTCTTTCTTCCCAAAAGCCTTTAGAGATAATCTCACCTTTTACCTTCTCTATCCCTTCACATATAGAATTAATCACTGAATCTCTTTTCTCATCTGAAAGCTCTCCCCTTATAAGAAACATTCCCTCATAGATTTTTAGCATGCTTGGCTCCTTTCTAACCAACTCTCAACAAATGAGATCATTCTTTCTAAAGAACTCTTAATCTCTTCAAATTCGAGCTTTGAGAATCTCTCCAATACATAATCAGAAGGGTTTACTCCTTCCGGAGGTCTACCAATGCCAATCTTCAGTCGACTAAAATTCTCTGTCCTTAAATTCTCTATAACTGATCTTAAACCTTTATGTCCTGCATCTGAACCTTTTAGTCTAAACCTAATCTTTCCTCTCTCCAAATCCATATCATCTAAGATTACAAGTATATCTTTTAGATCTATATTATAATACTCTTTGAGTCTTTTTATTACTATACCACAGATATTCATAAACTCAAGAGGTAGGGCTAAAATTACATCTTTCTTCTGAATCTCTCCTTCTCCTACTAAACTGAGTAAGTTCTTTTTCTCTCTCAATTTAATCTTAAATCTCTTCGCCAACTCTCTTACAGATATAGAACCTAAGTTGTGCCTGCTACTAAAGAACCTTTTTCCAGGATTCCCTAAACCAAAGATCAATCTCACTCTTCCTCTTCTTTCTTTTCCCTCCTTATAAGCTCAGGTTCTTTTATCTCCTCTACACCCTCGAGCTTCACCTCTACAACCTCTTCTTTTGGAGCTAAGATGGTAAGAGCAATACCCTCAGGATCTTCTAAGATTTTTACGCCATCTGGAATCTTTAGATCTCTTATGTAGACAGAATCACCAACTTTTAAGTCTGAAATATCTAATTCTATCTCCTTAGGTACATCTTTAGGTAAACACTCAACCTCCAACTCCCAAAATAACCTATTTAGAACACCTCCTTGTTGCTTTACTCCTATAGCATCTCCTTTTATAAGTAGAGGGACTTTTACCCTAATGATCTTCTTCAGAGAAACGATATAAAAGTCTACGTGTAAGATATCGCCTCTTACTGGATGATACTGAATCTCTTTGATCATTACCTCTTTCTTTATAGACTTCTTTCCATCTATAATTAAGAGACCAAATATTGAACTCTCCAACCTATGGGTATGAAGAATCTTTAAGAACTCTCTCTTTTCAATCTTTAAAGGATAAACTTCTCTTGTCTCTCCATAGATTACACAAGGTATGAATCCTTGCCTACGTAAGAAAGACAATCTCTTTCCTACCTTTTCTCTCTTAGTTGCTTTTAAGATTATCTCTTCCATTTTTAGAAGAATTATTCAAATAGTGAGCTTACTGATTCTTCGTTATGAATCCTTTTTATCGCCTCAGCCAAAAGAGGAGCAACTGACAACACCTTTATCCTTGGATGCTTTTTAGAATCGTCTGAAGGTATAGTATCAGTAATAATTAATTCCTTCAGATCTTTACACAGATCAATCTTTTTTAAAGCATCTCCTGAAAGGATACCATGGGTTATAGCAGCATAGATATTCTTTGCTCCGTTCTCCTTTAAAACATCCACTGCCTCAATCAGAGTACCTCCGGTAGCGATAAGATCATCGATGATAACTAAATTTTTCTCTCTTACCTCTCCTAAGATATGGACCGACTCTACCTCTTCAGGTGTAACTCTACGCTTGTCAACAATAGCTAAACCAGCTGACATTCTCTTCGCATAAGCCCTAGCCATTTTTATACCACCTACATCAGGAGCAACGATTGTGAGATCAGATAAATTTAATCTCTTAAAATAATCGACGAATACATTTACTGCTAAAAGGTGATCTAAAGGAATATCGAAGAACCCTTGGATTTGGCCTGCATGAAGATCTACAGTTAAGACTCTGTCTGCTCCTGCACAGCTAATAAGATTTGCGACCAATTTTGCAGTAATAGGAACTCTGGGTTGGTCTTTTCTGTCTTGCCTAGCATAACCATAATAGGGAATGACTGCGGTAATCCTTTTGGCAGATGCTCTCTTTAAGGCGTCCAGTATAATCAATAGTTCCATTAGATTCTCATTAGGAGGTGGTGATGTTGACTGGATCAAAAATACATCCTTTCCCCTTACATTCTCATCTATCTTTACCTTAATTTCGCCCTCTGAGAACCTGTCCACTAAAGCTTTTCCTAACTGGATGCCCAAATGAAAAGATATATCTTCTGCTAACTTCCTGTGGGCATTACCTGTAAAGACCACTAATTCATCCATCTCTTTGCTCCTTAATCTGTTGAAAATTTACAAGTTACATTCTAAGTCAGTAGTTCTTAGAACCCCATCTAAGTACTCTATGGTCTCTCCTTAATTTTTTTAAGTATCTTAGCGGGTACTCCTACTGCAACTGCACTCTCTGGGATGTCTTGATTCTTTGTTACTACTGCTCCTGCACCTGTAATTGCATTCCTTCCTACTCTTACCGGTGCAATCAGTACAGTATCTGAACCAATAAATGCACCATCTCTAATCCTGGTGATATTCTTTCTTTTACCATTAAAATTTGCCGTAACTACACCTGCACCAACATTTACATTTCTCCCAATTCTTGCATCACCTAAGTAACTGAAATGTTTTATCTTACAATCTTTATCAATCTCTGATCTTACAATCTCAACGAAATTTCCAATTTGAGTATTATCTCTGATCACTACACCCTCTCTTATATGACAGAATGGCCCCACTGAACAATTCTTACCAATTTTAACATCCCTCTCAATGACTGTAAAGGGATAAATTGTAGTATTTTCTCCTACTAAAACATCAAAATCAATGAATGTAGTCTCAGGTGAGATTATCTTTACCCCTTTTGAGATAAGCTTAGAGAGTTTTTCTTTTCTCATAAGTTCAATTGCTTTTATTAATTCTTCTCTTTTGTTTACTCCTAAACCTTCTTCTTCAGGAAACTCAGAATCTAAACTTGCGATTTTTCTCCCCTTCTGAGAAAGAATACCTACAATATCAGTAAGATAGAATTCTTTTTTTCTTTTATTAATTTTAATCTCCCTGAGGTCTTCAAAGAGAACTTCCTTCTTAAAACACAAGACCCCCGGATTTATCTCTCTTATCTTTAAATCTTCTTTAAGACAATCGAGTTCTTCAACAATCTGAATGATTCGATTATCTTTATCTCGAATTATCCGGCCATAACCTGAGGGGTTTTCTAATCTCGCAGTAAGTAAAGTACAATCAACATCTTCTCTTTTATGATGAAGAATCAAATCTTTTATGGTTTGACTCCTTAAAAAAGGATGGTCTCCATAAACAACCAAAATATCACCTTTATAATCTTTTAATTTTGATTCTGTTGCTTTAACTGCATCGGCCGTTCCTAAGGCTTTATCTTGAATAATAACCTCTATATCCTGAGACAAAATCTTTTTAACAATCTCTTTTTTATAACCTAAGACAACAAAAATCTTATTTATGCCCGCATCTTTTCCTGCCTCTATAATATAAGAAAGTAAAGGTCTTCCTAGGATAGGTTGTAAGACCTTTGGTGTATTTGATTTCATCCGTCTGCTACGACCCGCAGCTAAGACCACAAGAGCAATATTTTTATACATATTTTTGCCGATTCGTATAGATCACCTTTTTCTTAAAACGAGAAATAACAGCGCAAATCCTACTAAAATAAAAGACCACCCTATTAGTATAGCTATAAAATCACCAAAGGAGTTTACAATAATACCTATACCTGTACCAAAGAGTGGAAGAATATAAGCAAGAATAAAAATCCACTTAAGAGATCTTTTCTTTTTAATCTCTTGAGGTATTTCTATCCTTTCATAATGTAGTTTTTCGCTCTTCTTAACAAAATTATCTATAATTTTTTTCGCTTCTTCTTCAAGTACGTCTGGCACAATTATCTCACCCATTCCTATAGCGGGCCTCAATACGCCATCAAGACCACAATTTTCAAAAGAATGTATCTCTGTAGGAATATTGCTCGACTCAAGAATATCCTTAAGCTTAGAAGCTTCAACCTGATTATAAAACTTATATACGCTTCCCATCTTGATTAAATATACAATACTTGAACACTATCACTCTTCCTTAGAGGAAAACAATCTTTTCCCCTTAATAATCCCTTTTTTGGCTCTCATCCTCTTCAGCATTTAAAGCCTGCCCGGTCTGGACTCGAACCAGAACAGCGAGACCCAAATTCTCGAGTGCTACCAATTACACTACCGGGCAAAATTTCCTAACTAAATACTAAATTTAAAATCCTCTCCTCTTTTCTCAGGATACTCTATAGGAGGTATATTCTTGAAGTTCTGATCTATAGGAGGTGTACTTTTAAAATTTTGATATGCCTCTAAGACTCTGCGCGAGAGATACTCCCTAAAAGACTGTGTAATAGGATGACAGATATCCCGATGTTCAGAGTCTTCGGGTTCTCCTTGGGTTGAAGTTGGTCGGGAAGAAAAAGGAAGAATACCTCCACAGAAACTACAGAATTTACTCCTTACCTCATTTCTATATCCACATTTCGGACAGGATCTCTTTAATCTTCTTGAAGGCATAGCAACAAATAGCCCAGAAGCACCTTCAATCACCTTTATATTTCTAACTACAAAGGCATTGTCAAAGGTAATCGTTGCATAGGCTTTGAGTTTTTTGTCTGGTGATTCCCTTGGAAAAATTCTGACTTCAGTTATCTCCATAGCTCTCTCCTCCTAATATTTAAAATGTCTTTGCTAAAAAGATACTAAACTCATCTCCGAACCTATACTTAAGTTGCCTACATATTTTCTCTCCCTCCTTTCTTGCTGAGACGATCCCAAAAATAGCCGGTCCAGAGCCGGACATTGTAATTACTTTTATCTTAAAATTTCCTAAGATCTCCCTGATTTCTCTTATAACCCTAAAATACTCACCGGTAGTCTCTTCTAATGCATTGAAGAGTAAGTTCTTCTTAGGAAGAGAGTTATCTTTTAAAGCAAAGATTAATCTACTCAAAGAAGTCTTTTCTCTCAGAGAAGGTCTATACCTTTCATATATGGTCTTTGTGCTGACTTTGATTTTGGGCAAGACCAATACATGCCAAAACTTTCTCTTTATATCTAAAGGTAAGATCCTATCTCCTCTTCCTAATCCCAAAGCAAATGAATTTCTACTTATAAAAAAGGAGACATCAGAACCTATTTTTCTTGCATAACTTAAAAGTTCAGTTCTTTTTAGCTTAAGATTCCAAAATCGGTTTAAGCCTAACAGAGTGAAAGCAGCATTACTTGAACCTCCTCCTAAGCCGGCTGATACAGGAATCTTTTTCTCTACATAGATATCTACACCTTTTGATACAGAAAAATCTTTTCTTAGGATCTTAGCTGTTCTGTAAACGAGATTATTTTTCTCAGAGATCTCTGGGGATGAAGACTCTACCTTTATTTTATCACTAAAATTTTCTCTAAAGGTTATTATATCTGAAAGGTCTATCCTCTCAAAGAGGGTCAAGATATTATAGAAACCATCTTTTCTTTTATCTAAAACATCTAAGTATAGATTTAACTTTGCAGGTGACTTTAAAGTAAATTGTCTCATAATAGCTTATGTACAGTCTCTACAATATCCTCAGATGTTAAATTGTATTCTCTCATTAAATCCTCAGGTGTACCTGACTGACCAAAACGGTTCTTTATTCCAATTCTTAAAAGCTTCTTAGGGTATCTTTCGCACAAGACTTCCTCAATAGCTGAAGCTAATCCTCCGATTATACTATGTTCTTCGCAAACGACTATACCTTTAGTCTCTTTTGTTTTTTCTATTATAAACTCAGAGTCTAAAGGTTTGATAGTATGTATGTTGATCACGCAGACCGATACCTTTTCTTTCTCTAATAGTAAAGCTGCATCTACTGCTTGCTTTACCATAATCCCACAGGCAATTATAGTTACATCTCTTCCTTCCTTTAAAATATAACCTTTACCAAATTCGAATTTTTTCTTTTCCTCAATAGTAAAGAATTTTGGCCGACCCAAACGGATGTAAAATGGTCCTGGAATACTAGCAGCAGAGATTATAGCATCCTTTGCCTCTGGACCATCACAAGGTACAATTATCTTCATATTAGGAAGAGTTCGCATAATGGCAATATCTTCTAAGATCTGATGGCTTGAACCATCTTCACCTATTGTAATTCCTGAATGAGAGCATACTATCTTGATATTGAAATCATTGTAACATACAGTATTTCTTATCTGATCTAAGGCCCGCGTAGCTGCAAACATAGCGAATGTAGAACAGAAGACTAACTTACCACAAGAAGCCAAGCCCGCAGCTGTAGAGAACATATTTTGCTCTGCAACCCCGAAATTAAAAAATCTCCCTGGAAACTCCTTAGCGAATAGAGAAGTCCTCGTTGAGCCTGAAAGATCAGCATCTAAGACGACTAAATCTTTATTCTCTCTTCCTAATTCTACTAGAGTTTGACCATATATATCACGCTGATATGTCATCTCAACCATTTTAAATTCCTCCCAAGTCTAATCCTATAATCCCTTTACTGAAGTAATAATTTACAAAACGCTATAACTCTATAACGCAATAACCCTATAACCCAATATTACTCTAACTCTTTCAATGCCCTGATCTCTTCTTCTTTGGTAGGTGCTCTTCCATGAAAATCAACTACATTCTCCATGAAGGAAACACCCTTTCCTTTTACAGTATGGGCAATTAAGATCTGGGGTTTTTCTTTTATCTTCTTTGCCTCCTCAAATGCCAATAGTATCTGTCTTATATTGTGGCCATCTATCTCTATGGTATACCAACCAAAAGCCCTCCATTTCTCTGTCAACGGCTCCAAATTCATTATATCTTCTACTTTACCATCGATCTGATACCGGTTATGATCTAAGATTGCACATAAGTTATCGCACTTATAGTGGGATGCTGCCATTGCTGCTTCCCATATATTTCCTTCTTGGATCTCACCGTCTCCTAAGAGAACATAGACTCTGTAATCTTTTTTATCTATCTTTGCAGCTAAACTCATCCCTAAAGCAACTGATAAACCTTGGCCCAAAGAGCCTGAAGATACATCTACACCCGGGGTTCTTCGGTCAGAATGACCCTGTAAGACTGAACCTAACTTCCTCAACATCCAAAGCTCTTCTTCGCGAAAATATTTGCATTCAGCTAACACCGCATACCATACAGGACAACAATGCCCCTTAGAGAGATGAAATCTGTCACGATCACACCATCCAGAATCCTTAGGATTATGCCTTAAGACTGAAAAATATAAACAAGTAATTAGATCAGTTGCGGATAAAGAACCTCCAGGGTGGCCACTGCCTGCCTTTGCTAACATCCTAATGATCAATCTCCTTATCCTCTTTGCTTTTTCTTCTAAGAATTTGACCTTTTCTTCTGGGATATTTAACTCTTCATTCTTCATCTCTAACCCTTCATTTTAATTTTTCTCTAACCTTTTCTTGTTCGGGATCTAAATCTAAAGATTTCTTCCACCATTCTCTTGCTTTTTCGGTTTGGCCCTGCTTAAAATAAGCATCACCTAAGTGATCAAAGATAACCGGATCAGCCAACATTCCAGCTGCCTCCTCTAAATATTGGATTGCTTCTTCTATTCTTCCCTTCTTAAAATAGACCCAACCTAAAGAGTCTATGTAAGCAGGATTATCTGGCTCAAATTCTAAAGCCTTTTTGATAAGGAATTCTGCTTCATCTAAATTTATTCCTTCTTCAGCATACAGATATCCCAAAGAATTCAATGCATCGGAGAAATCCGGATCAATTGAAAGTGCTTTTTTGAATTCTTCTATTGCCGACTCTCTTTGTCCTTTCTCATCTAAGATTAATCCTAAAAAGAGATGTATCTCTTTGTCTTGAGGTGAAATCTCTGACATCATCCTATATACCCGGAGAGCTTGATCATATTTCTTCTGTTGATAGTAGAGACGGCCTAAAGACCGGTGGATCTCTATATTTTCAGGTTGAACTTCCAAGGCTTTTTCCAGCGTCTGTTGGTAAGTAGCCTGAGCTTCCTTTTCCTTTCCTTGTAATATGTAAAGTAGGGAAAGAATCAATCTTGGCTCCAAATCTTCAGGTGCCGACTCAATCGCAATCTTTAGTTCCTCTTCTGCTTCTTTGAATCTGTCTAATTTTATGTATGAGGAGGCCAAATTCAGATGAATCTTAGGAGATCTGAAATCGAGCTTGCTACAATGTCTATATTCTTCCAATGCTGCCTCTGTATTGCCAGAGTAATTTAAGATAGATGCGGTCAGAAAATGTGCAAGGCACCTAACTTGTTTCTTTTTTTCAAATAGGCAGAAGCCTTCTCTTTGCAAGATAAGACTCCAAAGGACAGAAATTATTATCACTAAATGGAACCTACAAAAAAGCATCTATTCTATCCCCAAGCTCGCTTCTTAAGATGTCTTAATTTCTTTCTCGTCTTCTTTCTCTTGTGAGTCCTAATCTTTCTTTTTTTTCTCTTTCTTCCACAAGGCATCTTCCTTACACTCCTTTCAATCCCATTTTAAGTTCTTGAAAGAATTTTAAGAGATTTCGTTTTTTTAACTCTTTTATAAATGCCTCCAAACGCGGTAACTCTTCTCTATCTCTCTGTCTTTTGGCTGCTCTTTTACTTTCTACTATATCTTCAATTGAAGCACAAGGAAATTTGTTGTCAATAAGCTTGGCTCGCCTACAGGCTATATCGAAAGACTCTATACCATCAGGTGTAAATATGAGGTCTAAAGGAACCGGACCTCTACGGATCTAAATAAAATCCTTTCCTCTAATTATACTCTCTTTAAGTTCTTTGTTTAAATTGAATCCGAATTTTTCTAATGCCTTTACAAGTCTTTTACCGTTTTCCTTTGACTTCTTAGGAAATATATCTATATCCTGGGTTGTGCCTGGATATCCATATAAAATTGCACCACTTTTACCGATAAAAAGATATTTCACCTTATATCTATTAAAAATCTCTGCGAGTTTTGAAATTTCCTTGATCATCTATGATAACCTAACCATCTCGGTAAATTTTTTTCTGCCCATCTACGGTATTCTTCCATTGTCTCAAATATCCGGTAGGGTCTTTCAGAAATTACAGGTAATTTCATCGGAATAAAGCCTAACTCTAAGCGTTCTTCAACTGTACGTGAAAACCCATCTTCAAAATCCAGCTTTAATTGTTCTTTTTCAGTAATCTTACCTGTCCGATAGATGAGCCTTTTCATATTAAATTTTATAGGTCTCTAAAGATCTTTATCTAAGCCATCTTTCCATCTCTTCTTCAATTAGGAGCTGAGGGTTCTTTTTTATCTCTTTTAAGCGCCTGATCTCTTCTTCTAACATCTTGATCTCTTCATCTATACCTTCTGTATATCTTTTGATATCTATCTCTTTCTCTACAAAAGGTCTTAGTCTCATCAATGCTTCTTCCTTTGTGATCTTCTTTTGCCGGTATAGAGAGATGATTTCTTCTCTTTTCTTTCTCTCTTCTATCCTCTTTAACTCTTCTTCATAGAGTTCAGGGTGGTGTTTTTTGAGTTCTAAGAGGAATCTTTCTTCTTCTTTCCTTATTGTTTCTTCTAATTCTTCTGGTCTTTGAGCAAAAGAAGAGAAGACAAAGATAAATAAGAAGACCAAAGATATTATTATTCTCTTCATCCTTCTATTCTTCCTTTATTCTTTATTCTTTCAAAGGAAATAAGGTCTAATCTTTCCTTTAAAGTCTTTAATTCTTTTAAGAGTGAATCAAAATCCTCTCTCTTCACATATTCCTCAGGATTGATATAATCTCCTACATTTACAAAGACTAAGATCTCAGAGACCTCTTTTTCTTTGAAATCTTCTCCTTCTAAGGCAAAACCGATAATTCTTCCTGATTTGGTTGCCTTCATTCCTACTCCAGGAGAAGAGGATGAAGTGATGGGCTCACCGGGTGAAATCTCTCCTCCTTCTCTGTTTACCTTTACATATGCTCTTCCCACCAAAGAAATATATTTTTTAGTCATCTTCTCTCTGGGAGGAGCTAAACTCTGTAAGTGTAAGGTAGTAGTCTTCTTAGAGGCTACTACTCCAATGAGGTTCTTATCATAAGCTGACCTACTCCTTACCAAGAAATCATCTCCTCCGATTGAGACTAATTCACAGGCTTGGATATTCTCTTCTTCTAAGACCTCCATCTCTTCAGCAATGTCCCATTCTGGACTATCTCCACTATGAAAGACTCCTCCTTTTGCTCGGACATTGAAGGTATGGTTGCCATTGGATTTATAATCTGCATCTTGAGCATCAGCCCAGACAAATGAACCCTCGTGTTCTGCTTCTGCCCTACGTCCTCCTGCCCAGGAATACTCTCCACTTGCTGTGTTCAGGTAACCTCCAGAAACAATAGAACCATATCCACTTGCTGTGTTCCTCCCACCTCCAGAGACAGTGCAGTACGAATGGTTCTTTCCAGCTTCGCCTGTCACACTATCCACTCCCCAATTCACATGGGTATGCGCTTGGTTACCATGTAAAGTAGCTCCTTGTCTTGCAGGTGTTCCAATGCTGATATAACCATCATTTCTAACTGTAAAGATTGGGGTCCATACTCCTGAATTATCCGGAACTACCCCTATTACAAAGCTATCATCTCCACCGGTATTATCACCAATTCCAATGCGAAATTCAGACCGATCATCTCCAACATCTACTCTCTCTATCCATAATGGATCTGTGTTTTGAGAAGGTCCTCCAATATATAACCTGTTTGTCTGCAACTCATTGTAACTTCCATAAGGTGAAGGATAATAGGTGGTGATAGTAATAGATTCTTCTTGACCAAAGCAGACTGTACAAAGACCAAAGATTAAACTCATTACTAATCCGGAGATTACCTGTCTACATATAAACCGGTTACGCATTTGTAGCTCCTCCTTTCTTTTTATGAGATTCTTTTAAATCCTTTAGGATCTTTTTGATCTTCGGCTTTATTTTGGGTAGCTCTTCTTTGACTACCTTCCAAACGATTTTATAGTTTATGCCAAAATAAAAATAAGTAATTTTGTCTCGCATTCTAGCTAAATCTTTCCAGGGAATCTCTTTATCTTTAGCCTGTATTGCCTTAGGAATGTTTTTTACTGCTTCTCCTATTATTTCAATCTTTAATACCACAGCTCCAGAGTTTTATCGTCATCATAAAATTCATCGAAGTTCATCTTTCCAATGAATTCTTCGATGTTTTTTATAGCATCTAAAATTTTAATGAATAATTTATACTCTCGCTTCATATGTAAATTGCTTCCTTTAAGATTTTCTCTTTTAATTCAGCTCTTATCGCTTCTTTTCTTACCAACTCGACTTTTCTCTTTAATATCTTCTCAAGACATCTTTCGATTGCTATAAACTTAAGAAGACCGGGAATATCTTCTTCTTTAAACTCCACAAGAATATCCACATCGCTTCTTTTTTTCTGTTCTCCTCTTACAAAAGAACCAAAAATACCTAACTCTTTTATTTTGAATTTATTCTGAAGGACTTTCTTGTAAGCTTCTATTTTCTCTTTAATTTCCTGTAAATCTTTTACAGTTTGTGTTTTCATAACTTATGATTGTATGATTAATTATTCTAAATAACTCTCTTGGCCTCTTTCAATACGCTTAAGATAAAAGAATTGGCCTGTCTTTTCTTAGCAGAGAATTCTTCCGGAGTATAAACGAGTGGTTCAACAGGTAACTCTGTCAAAGAAGAAATCTTAGTAATACGTTCGAAGAGTCTACCCTTAAAATCACCTACCACAATTAATCTATGTCACTGCCCTCACAGAAATCGTCTCTGGCAAATGAGCCGTAGATATAGACCTCTCTTACTTGGGGTATCTTCCTCTTTCAATATCGATGTTGCATACCTTGATACTTCTCTGCGCATCCTCTTTCTCATAGTAATCAACAGGAGTTATCTCTGTATCTAGGCCATTGGGATGGTAGAGAGGTATATAGTAGCTATCCAACCAAGAAGCTATCTCTTTTACCCGGAGAAACCCCTTTTCTCTTTTGCTACATTTATTTACCAAAAGTTTTGCCGAATGGGTGAGTCTGAAGTAAAACCCAACCTATACAGATAACTCTTCAAATCCTTTTCTGCTGATTGCTGAACCTGAAAACAACTCCAGGAAAAGTTATTAGTCTTAAGGCTGTCCTGGCTGCTTTTAAATCTGCTTCGGCTGCCTTAACCATTTCTTATTCTACTTTTAACTCTCATTCAACCGATCTTTTATGATGACTTTCTATCCATGAATATAACTTCCTCTTATCTTTCAAAATCTACCCATCCTCTTTGAATTTCTATTTTACAGTATAACCTCTCTTTAGAGGCAAGGAATGAGATCTTTTCAGACTCTCAGCAGCTAATATATCACTTTATTCAATGGATACTCAATAATTCCTTGAGCACCTGCCTCTTTCAATTTAGGGATCAGGTCTTTTACTCTCTCTTCATCTATGATAGTCTCTACTGCAAGCCAGTTCTTTTCAGATAGACCAGATACTGTAGGTCTTTTAAGAGCAGGTAGGATTGAGATTATCTTTTTTAGATTCTTTTCTTCTACATTCAACTTTAAGCCTACTTTTTTTTCTGAGATTATTGCTCCTTTTAAAAGTAAAGCTAAGTTCTCCATCTTTCTCTTCTTCCACGAATCTTTAAAAGAATCAAAATTTCCAATAAGCTTTGTATTTGAGACAAATACAGTAGCAATTACTCTTAATTTATGGACTTTTAGACTTTCGCCAGTCTCGGTTAATTCCACAATGGCATCGACCAAGCCAGAAGATGCTTTGGCCTCAGTCGCTCCCCAGCTAAACTCAACCTCAGCTTTAATCTTCTTCTCTTTTAAAAATTCTCTGGTTACATTTACCAACTCTGTAGCAATCCTCTTCCCTTCCAAATCGGTTAACTTCTTTATCTTTGAATCCTCAGGAACAGCTAAAACCCAAAAAACACAAGATACTCTACTCTTAGAATAACCTAAAGTCTCTATCTCAACACACTTAGAATTATTCTCTTTTATCCAGTCTTCTCCGGTTATACCACAATCTAAGACTCCCTTCTCAATGTATCGGGAAATCTCCTGAGCCCTTAAGAGCATAACTTTAATCTCAGGATCATCGATGAAAGGAAAATAAGATCTCTCAGAAGCCAAACTTATATTGAGACCTGCTCTCCTAAAGATCTCAAATGTCTTTTCCTGTAGGCTTCCTTTGGGCAGACCGACTTTTAAGAATCTCTTCCTTTGCATCTTCAGTCAATTTTTTAAGTTGCTTCTTTAATCTTTCCCTTATGTACCTCTTTTGGCTTTCTTTTACTTTTGTCTTAGGATTTATCTTCCAGACTTTTCTAATTTTCACCGATCTTCTTAAGACACCCGTTGAAATTATACAATCTCAAATTAAGTTTGTAAATAAAAAAAATTAAAGTATAATAGA